>DASYCL010000055.1:0-5934 GCA_036500245.1 Polyangiaceae bacterium
TCGTGAAGCACTTCGCCGAGCTCGGTTCGCAAATCGTGGCCGCGACCGAGAGCTACGTGAAGGAAGTGCAAAGCGGTGAGTTTCCGAGCGCCGCGCACAGTTTCGGTGCCACCCCCAAAAAACAACCCGCGCTCGAGCTCGAGACCGGGCAGAAAGCGGTGCTGGGCGAGCCGCCGCCGAGCTACGGCCCTGCCGACGAGGATTCGTGACGATTGCGGTTCATCACTCGGTCGCGGAATTTCGAGCCGCGACGAACCGCGTGCGCGCTTCGGGTGAGAGTTTTGGGTTGGTTCCCACCATGGGCGCGCTGCACGCGGGGCATCTGTCTTTGGTCGGCGAAGCGCGCAAACACGCGAGCGAAGTCGGCGTCACCATTTTCGTGAACCCGACGCAGTTCGGCCCGAACGAAGATTTCGCGCGTTATCCCCGCACGCTCGAGCGAGACGTCGAGCTGTGTCGCGAAGCGGGCGTATCGCACGTGTTCGCGCCGGATGTGAGCGAGATGTATCCCGCGGGTGAACGCACGCGCGTTTCGGTGAGCGGGCTCACGGCTGCTTTGTGCGGTCCACATCGCCCGGGGCACTTCGACGGCGTCACGACGATCGTCGCGAAACTCTTCGCCGTGGCGGGCGAATGCGTCGCTGTGTTCGGGCGCAAAGATTATCAGCAGCTCAAAGTGATCGAGCGCATGACGCGCGATTTGCTCTTGCCCGTGACGATCATCGGCGTCAGAACGATACGTGACCCGGATGGCCTCGCATTGAGCTCGCGCAACGCCTACTTGAGTGACACCGAGCGCGCGCGCGCGCTCGCGATTCCGCGCGCGCTTTCCGCGGCGGTCAGCGCGTTTGCCGGCGGCGAACGTCGCGTTGGCGCGCTGCGCAACGCCGCGCTCGGCATGCTCGAACAAGCCGAGATCGCCCTCGACTACGCGACGATAGCGCACGCGGACGAGCTCTCGCCGATCGCCGACGCCGAGACGAGTGGTGAACGTGCCGTCTTCGCGATCGCCGGATTCGTCGGAAAAACGCGGCTAATCGACAATGTCGTCTTGGGTGAGGATCCGGCGCCGATTGCGTCAGCGGCCGGAGTTGGATCAGGATAATCGAGCGCGATGCCGAACACGGAACCCCCCATCTCTCGCACTTCGGACTCCGGTCGCCATTTTCCGGGGCTGTTCGTCGTGCTCGAGGGCATCGACGGCTGCGGCAGCACCACGCACTCGAAGCTGCTCGCCAAAGCAATCAAGAGCCGCGGACCCGAGGTCGTGCTCACGTGTGAACCGAGCACCGGCCCAATTGGTTCTTTGATTCGACAAGTCTTGTCGCGCCGCTTGTTCGTTCCGGACGCGACCGGCCCGCGCAACTTCGCTTGGTCGACGATGGCGCTGCTCTTCGCCGCCGATCGCATGGATCATTTGGATTCGACGATCGCGCCCGCGCTGCGCTCGGGCCAAGTCGTGGTGAGCGACCGCTATGATTTGTCGAGCCTCGCCTATCAATCGGTGACGGCTCACATCGGCCCGGAGTCGATCCCGTGGATCCGCGAGCTCAACTCACAAGCCTTGCGCCCGGACATCACGATCGTGATCGACGTGCCCGCCGAAGTCGCCGAAGAGCGCCGTCGCGCGCGCGGCGGTGTCGAAGAGCTGTTCGACGCGCGCGAAATCCAAGCCCGGCTCGCGACCGTTTACAGCCGCGCCCAAGAGTTGGTCCCGAACGATCACGTGCTGCACGTGCCCGGGGTGGGGGAAGTACAGGAAGTCGCGTCCCGCATCTTCGAGACCGTGATTTCGGCCGCTTCCAGCTACTTTCAAGAGCACGCCACGCCGTCAAAGCGGCATCCGTAGCCACTTTTTGGCCGTGTTCGCCGATTCGGGTCATATTCGCGCCATGCGAGGCCTGAGCCTTTTCGCCCTTGGTTTACTGGTCGGTTGCGGATCGTCGTCCGTGCCGCCGCCGGCACCGCCACAAGCCGCGGCAAAGCCCGTCACGGTCGCGGCAGCGCCGGTCGCGCCGCGGCCGCCAAAAGGCGCGCTCTTTCGCCAAGACGTTGATGCCTTCGTCGACGGCGGCTTCCCGCAATTCCTGCAACACGTGGACGTCGCGCCGCGCCTGGTTGACGGCCAATTCCGCGGCTGGAGCATCGTCAACCTGAGCCCGCGCGACTTCTGGACGGGCGTCGATCTCAAGCCCGGCGACATCGTCACGCGCGTGAACGATTTACCGATCGAGCGCGAAACCGAAGCGTACGACGCGTTCGAATCACTGAAGCGCGCCGACAACCTGCGCGTCTCGTTTCAGCGGGATGGGCAGACGCGGATGCTCGAGTATAAGATCGTGGAGCGGACGAACTGAGCCGTGCTTCGCTCAGGGCGCGATCGTGATCGCGTCGCTGTAGTCCGAGATCGTATAGCTTCCGTTGCTGCGGCGCGGACCGCCCGGCGTGGTTTTATAAAAATCTTCGCTGAATTCGTCCAAAAAGCCGGTCGGTTCGGCGGCGGCATCGGCGTTTGCTAGCGCGCCGTGGGTTTCCACGCGCCAGACGTAAGAATCACCGCCGATCAGCGCGAAGCTGTCGTTCGCGACCTTCGGAAGCGTGAATTGCTGCTTGGTCGTGACGACGAAGAGCCCGTCCACCTTCAGCAATTGTGTATCCGCATTGATGAACTTCACGACCACTAGGCCCGAGCTGCCGGTGCCGGGTTGATACGAGAATTGCGTCGTGCTCGAGACCTTGGTCTTGTCGGCGGCGGGAGTAACCGCCAAAAGCGACGCGGGCTTCCCGGGCGCCGCCATGATGCCCGCATTGCCTGCCGCGAGGCCGTCGCGATGCACGAGTGCATATGGGCCAAAAGACGCATCGACTCCGTTTCCCTCGGCGGCGCAGAAGATCACGCTGCTGTTCGCGATGGTCGGCACCAGATAGGCGAAGGAGGTGTTTCCGCTGGAATCGCTCAACAGCGTGATGACCGCGTTCGATGTGAATTGTAGGAATACGCTGTTGTTTCGCGTTTGCCCGCCGCCTGGCGTGACCGTGCCGGAGATGTTGCCGGAGGCGATCATCTTCGTCGTCATGTCGAGCGTCAGCGGCGAATGGGTGCTGCTCGCGCCGTTGAGCGCGACGAGTTGGGTGTCGTACGCGTAGTAGCCCGTGGGCAAATCGTTGGCGTCGGGCTGCCAAATCAGGCCGTAGGCATTGTCTTGCGTCGTGACTGGGCCATTCCAGCCAACGTCGAGGCCGTCATAGCCGCCGCCCGAGGCGCCAGTGACTTCCCAGTTGCCGTCTGGACCACCGAACGCGATCGACATGGTTCGAGTGCCGGTCAGCGTCTGCGCGGTGTGGGTCGTGGTGATGTCGACCTCCCCGGTTTGGGCTTGCAGTCCGTGATATACCTGAAGGGTGGGATCGCGGCGCGTGAGGCCTTGATAGACCCAGCCGTAGATTTGGCCGTCGTAGTTGTCCGGGAACTGCACGACCAAACTCGCGTCGTATTGAGCGGCCACGTTCGGGATCGTGAACGCGCCGGCTTCGTCCGTGACGACCTTCGTGCCGCCAATTTCGACTGGCACGCCGGACAGTTTGTGCCCCCAAAAATCAATCACGTGTCCGCTGACCGGCGTGCCTCCGGTTGCACCGCCGGAGCCGCCGCTGCTCGGCCCAGCGCCGATTCCCGCTTCGCCGCCTTCACCGACCACGATGCTTCCGGCTTGGCCGTTGCCCGCGCTGCCGCCGTTCGGACTATTGCCGCCGTTCGGGCCCACGGTGTCTCCGGCGCTCGAGATGTCTCCGCCGTTGCCGGCGCTGCCACCGGCTCCAGGCCGAGGACCCGAGTTCAGATCTTCGATCCCGACTACGCTGCCGCACGCTGCGACTGCCAAGAGCGAGGCGAGCGGCGCGATGCGCGCGAGTCTGCGTGCGACGATGCCGGAGCCCATTTTTGATTTTACGATTCGAGCCATCAGAAGCTCCCTCGCACGAACGCCGCGCCGGGGCCGACGCCGATCGCCACGCTCTTTTCTTGCGTCGGACCGGCAGTGAACCAGAGCACGGCCGCGCCCGCGATCGCCGCGCCGCCGACGATGAAGGCGACCGTCGCAGCCGAGGCTTTCGACGACGCGGATGATTTGTCGTCGAGCGCGGCTTGGCTACAACCGTACGGGTAGTCCGTGCACTCGGTCTTCGCGCTCGACCATTTCGACGATGCGCCGAGGCCGAAAACCGCGCCGATGCCGACAGCGACGACACCGATCGCGCCCACCACGATCGCAGCCGTGCGTTGCGTCGAACCGGCGTTCGAGTGCGTGCCTTGGTCGGATGCGGGAGGCGACACGGGCGCTGCAGCGAGCGCTGGCTGTGGTGCTCCCGGCGCCAGCGGTGCGAGCGCGGGCACTTCGACCGCGAGCTTCGCCGCGTCCGCGAGTTGCACGGTGGACGACCATTTCTGTTTGCCGGGCGCCGCTGCTTCGATCGTGTGGGGTCCGGGATCGACTGGGATCGGTGAGCCGAGCTCGGCGGGTTGCACCGGTACTCCGTCGCGACGAATCTCGAGGCCGCTCGCTTCTTCGCCCGTCGCCATGGCGCGAATGGTGAGTAGGCTGAGCCGGGACTCGAGCGCAGCCGCGCGCTGCGTGGCGAGATCTTGGCGGACCTGCGAGCCGGAAGCGCGCGCGAGCGGAATCGCTTCCTTGTATTCGGCCCAGGCGCTCGCGGTCTTGCCGATCTTTTCGTAGCACTCGGCCAAGTTGAGCAGCGTGCCGAGCCCGGGGTCGAGCTGCTGGCTGGCTTCGAACTTGGGGCACGCCTCGGCGTACTTGCCGCTCGCGACCAGCGAGCGCCCCTGGTTGAACAGCGCCTCGGCGGCGGCGCGATTGCCCGCGTTCGCCGTCTGTGCGCTCGCCACTTGGGCAACAAACATTGCCAAACCACCGGCAAGAAAAGCAATCCGCCTCATAGATAACCAGCTATCAAAGCGCTCGAAGCGCGACAAGCCCGGAATTACTTGTCGAGGGCAAAGCGAGTGATTGCGTCGAGGACGGCGCCGAAGCGCTGGCGCGTGAAGCGCGATCCGCTCGTGACCCAGTCGAGGTGTTCGGCTGGTTTTTGGTCGTCCTGGAAGTGGCCCAAGATGTCGAGGTGATCGGCTTCGCCGGCCCAGAGCAGCTCGCCCCACAGCATGCTCAATGTCGGTACGATGCCGTCGTTCGACGCGGACGTCACGGGTTGATCCATGCCCGCGCGCAGGAACTCCGCTTCGCGCTGCGTCGGGCGCGCGTAGGGATAGACCGCGGATTCTTGGCTGCTGAATTGATACAGCGTCGAGTAGATCGCAGCTGTGAACGCCGCGTACGGCGAGCGAATGCGTTTGGCGAAGCGCATCGTGCGCGGCGGCGGCGCGGACGACGCGATCGAAGCGTAGCGCACGTTCGGATCGCTCTCCGTCGCGGCGTTGAAGAGGTCCATCGCTTCGGGCATGATTTGGATGATCGCGCCCTGGTCGATGCGCACCTTGCTCAGAAAATCCGCGATCTCGCTCCGGCCATTGCGATCGACGAAGCGCAGCACCGTGTCCGTCACGCGGCTGAAGAGCTTCATGTCACCGCCGAAGAGCGAATCGATGCCGCCGACGCCGGCCATCAGCCGCGAGAACAAGGCCAATGACGGCTCGCCGATCGTGAGCGAAACGACCGTGAGCAAGCTCAACACGTAGAGGACGCGTGTGCCGGCTACGGTCGCGAAATAGGCGGCGAGCGGCGTGCCGTAGTGCGGCGCATTGATCGTGATCGCGCTCGCCACGCGGCTGCGCCACGCGAGCTGCTCCTTCGAAACGCCCAAATTGACGCTGGGCGAGAGCACGAGCCGCACGTCGAGCCCGCCGCTCGAGTGGCCAATGAGGTGAATCGGACTCGAATCGGTGCCGGCGCTGTTCGCGAC
>DASYCL010000056.1:0-4297 GCA_036500245.1 Polyangiaceae bacterium
CGCTAGGCGCTGCAAAAAAAAGCATCGCGATCGAGTCTCGGGCGTCGCTTAGGCGGATGTGGGTGCGCTTTAGTTTGGCCGAATCCGGGCGGATTTCTCCTCGGCGCTCGTTCGCGCCTAGGAGAGCCGCTAACTTATGTCGATGCGGACCTCGCTTGCTCTGCTCTTGTTTCTCACGCTCGCTTGCTCGTCGACCGATGACCGCACCGGCGGGCAAGCCTCCGCTGGCGCCGGTGCGTCGACCGGTGGCGTGGCGAGCGCGAGCGGCGGCAGTGGCGGAGCTTCGAGCGGCGGTTCAACGGGCGCGAGCGGCGCGAACGGCAATGGCACGAGCGAGACATCGGGCTTACCGGTTCCGTCCACGCCGGGCGGCGTGATGCAGCCGATGGGCAGCCCAGGAAATTTGAAAGTATTGCCCTGGGCCGGGTTCACCGCGGCCCTGAGCTACAGCTTTGACGACGCGCAACCGTCGCAAATCGCGCATTGGGCGGAGCTCAAAGCCGAAGGCATCCGCGGTACGTTTTATTTGAATACTCAACTCGAGGCATCGGAGGCCGGCTTCGACGCGACTTGGCAAGATGCCGAAGCGCAAGGTTGGGAGCTCGGCAATCACACGGTGCATCACTGCAACGCGGACGGCACTTGCTCGAACGGCGCGGTCTTCACCACGATCGACGAAGAGTTCGACGACGTAACGACGTACATCAAAACCACAGGTCACCAAGCGGACGTCTGGACCGCCGCATATCCCTTCGGCGATACGGGCTACGAAGCGGCGGCGAAAGAGCGCTTTCTTCTGGCGCGCGGCGTCGCGCCCGGCTTGATTGGGGTGAACGACGCTACCGATGCGTTCAATTTGCCATGCATCGCGGCGATTGCCGCGGGCGGTGAAGCGGCGAGTACGTTCAGCGCGGACATCGACGGCGCGCGTATGCAAGGCAAATGGCTCGTCTTCTTGTTTCACTCGATCATGCCGACGGATCAAATGTGGTACGCGCCGACGGACATCGCTTCGATCACGGGCAGCATCGATCACGCCAAGTCACTCGCCGACGTGTGGATCGATTCGGTCGTGAACGTGGGCGCGTATTGGATCGGGCAAAAACTGATCGCGAGCGCGCCGCTTACGATGGATGCCGGCAGCACGACCTGGTCCTGGACGCTGCCCGCGCACTTCCCGAGCGGCAAATACCTGCGCGTCACGGTCGACGGCGGCACGCTGAGCCAAGGCGGCACTCCGCTCGTGTGGGACGACCACGGGTACTACGAAGCCGCGCTCGATGCGGGGTCGCTCACGCTTGCGCCTTGAGCGGTCGCGGTAGGATGGAAGCAGCCAAAATTGCTGGGATCTGGGTTTTCCCTCGCGAAGGCGGCCGCGCTGACGACGATCGCGCTGACAATGGTGACTGGCGGCAGCGGCGCCAAACGACTCTATGAAACGCGCGCTTTGTTCACCGCGCGACGGAGTTTCACCTATGAGGAAGATCGACTCGCGTTGGTTCGTGGCAATGGCACTCTGCGCCTTCGCAGTCGGCTGTGGCAGCAGCGACAAGGGCAACTCGAATGGCAACGGCGCGAGCGCCGGCTCGTCGAATGGCGCGGGTGGCAGCTCCAGTAGCGCGGGCGGCAGCACGAATGCCGCTGGAAACTCAGCCTCGGCGGGCACGTCGAGCTCGGCCGGTTCGGGCACGGTCACGGGACCCACTGGGCCGGTCGGGCCTGCCGGTTCGTGCAGCATGCCGGACACGCGCATCACCGAAATCGATGTCGGCGCCGCGATCAGCCAAAACGAAGACGAAGCCGCGCTCAAGCCGCTCGCGATTTCGGCGATTCCGTCCGGTGGCTCGCGCGTGGCCTGGATCGGCGCGGACAACATGATTCACGTGACCACGCTGAAAGCGGACGACACGGTCGACACGAGCGTCGGCACGGTGAACATCGTCGGGAGCGACTACGGCGACATCTACGCCGACGACCAAGGTGGCGTGCTGATGGTTTCGCGCGACTCGGTTGGCGGCGGCACGCTCAACTGCGGCGACCCAACGGACCTGTGCGGCACTCCGCCGAGCCCGGCGATCCCTTGCTTCGACATGTACATGGTGCGCTTCGACGGCACGAGCGAGACATGGGCCACCGAGCTCACGCAATCGAGCAGCGCGCACCCGCCGTACCTCACCAGCAAAACGGACATGCAAAATGTCACCTTCGTTTGGTGGTACGCGCATCATTCTCGGATCGCCTTCGATGGCACGAACTACGCGGGTTATTACGGCGTCGCGATCAGCGTCTCGCAAATGGGGTGCGTCAACATCCACCAAGGCGACCAGATGCGCGTCGTCGATCCGACCGGCAAATTGCTCACCGGTCACGACAGCTTCGATCTGGGCTGTAGCCATAGCGGTTACGAGCGTGTGGTTTGGGATCCGACCGCGCAGCATTTCATCATGGTCTGCAAGAACGACGCGCCTACCGGTGGCAAATCCGGCCGGCTCGCGTTCGCGCCGCGCACGACCACGATCGAGCCGCTCGATCTGTTCTACTCGAACATGGGCAACATCACGCTCGCGGGCGGTGGTGGCTATTGGCTCACGACCAGCGACATTCGCGCCGGCCAAACCCCGAACATGGACGGCCTCGCGGACGTGCACTTGGTCCACTTCACGACGGGAGCGCCGGACAAGGACATCCTGCTCGCGAGCGATATGGGTCTGAACGATCGCGCGCCGCACCTCACGCAATACGGTGCGTCGCACTTGCTCGCGGCGTGGGATACTTCGACGGCGGCGGGCGATCTCACGCCGCGCTCGCCGAACCGCAAACTCTACGTCCAAGTGCTCGATTCGACGACCGGCGCCGCGCTGAGCCAGCCGATCAACGTGGCCGTCCCGAACAACCGGTATCAAGAGATGAAGCCGTTTCCGGACGGCAGCGTCGCGTATGCGGCGCCGGGTAGCGCGAGCACCAAGATCAAGATTCTACGCGTCTTGCCTTGCCAGTAACTCCGCGGAGTGATTGCGCGCCAGGCTCAACCAAAAAATAAAGCCAAGCAGTTCCGCTGCTTGTTTTCCCCGAACGCGAGGTTGCGCACGTCGACACTCGTTGCGTGATGTGTGTGAAAGTGTGCGGGTCAAAAAAACGATTCCGCGAGATAACCGAAGCTGCGAGCGGACACTGCACGAGGGATGGCTTTTCCCTCACGATCGCTTGGGTGCCGCGTGCTGCTCGGTGGTTTGGTCTTGTCTGCTGCGGCGTGCAGCTCGAACGCGAGCGATTCCGGGCAAACTGTGGGCAACGGCGGTTCCTCGGTCACTACCGCTGGTTCGGCGAACGGCGGCTCGAGCTCGAACACGGGCGGCGCGACTAGTGCTGGCACCACTTCGAACGGTGGCAGCCAAAACAACGCAGGATCAGCGGGTTCGAACGCCGCGACCAGCGGTGGCGCAGGCGGCTCAGCGGTTGGTGCGGGTGGTTCGTCGGCCGGCGGCTCAACGGCAGGCGGCGCGGCTGGCGGCTCGAGTACGTTCTGGGATCCGAGTGGCATTCCGGCGGCGAAGAACATCATGATGTTCAAGTTCTTGAACCGGACGAACGGCAAATACACGGACGACCAAGTTTTCTGGAGCTTCAAAAACTCCGCCAACAACATCAACGAGACGCACTCGATCGCCGAACAGCCGCTCTACGACATGCCCGGCAACAACTCGGGCCGCATGTACTTCTACGTCGAAGAAGCGAACGGCAAGTATTACGACTTCATCGAGTTCACGATCGGCGGCACGACGCCGGCGTTCAACGGCAACACCACGCGCGTCGACGCGTTTGGTTTGAAGATCGCGATGCGCCTCCACTGCTCGGACAACTTCGAAGCCACGGTCGGCGAAAACGAAGACACTTTCGCGGAAGATCGCACGGTGACGTTCCAGAAATTCGTCGACGAAGCGCCTGCAGAATTCAAAAACTTGGCGATGGCGCAAGCGCCATATCGCATCGTCGAGCCGGGCGCGGGCGGCTTCAACGCGGGCGGCATGTACGCGAACTACTATGACAGCTTCGTCGACCAGCTGTGGTCCGCGAACGGGCTCACGATCACTAAACCCGGTCCGAACGGCAGCGGGCTCGGCGCATACCCCGATATTTCGGCCGCGATCATGCGTCACGTCGGCGCGGTGGCGGGCACGTTCTCCGCGAACGGCAAGCTCACAAACAACAACTTGTGGAAGGACGCGACCACGTTCTACACCGCGGCGCCCGCCGACTACTATGCGAAGTTTTGGCACGAGCGCGCGATCAACGGCAA
>DASYCL010000057.1:0-1934 GCA_036500245.1 Polyangiaceae bacterium
CCTGCGCGCGCGGTGTTGCCGACCGTGGCAAGCCGCCCGAGCAAATCCGCGTAGGCCTCGCTGCCCGGCATGCCAACGATATACGTATCGATGCCGGCATTTTCGTAGTCCGCGATGGCTGCGACGGTCGCGTCCGAATCGACGCAATAGCCCACTCCCGAGTCGCCGACTTGGCGCGGATCGCAGCAATTGATCGGCGCTTCGCAGCTCGTATTGCCGAGCGAATCGTGTTCGATGTTGGGGATGCATTGATCGGCGCCGCAGCTCAGATCCGTGTTGCAGTTCGGCGCGCCGTCGGTCATCAAGACGACGTACGTTCTCTTGCCGGTCAACCCGAACACGGTCGGTTCGAGTCCCTTGAGGGTGATGGCAGTCGGCGTGCCGCCTTCCGGCGGGTAGCTGCCGAGTCGATCCAACAGAGTCTGCAAGATCGGTCCGTTCTTGCCGGCCGCGGCGTAGCTCGGCGGATCGCCGTGCTCGGTCGGGAAGATTTGCTGGCCCGTGGTGCAGCCGTCCGGATCGGTGAACGCAGGGAAGACGGCCGCGCCGTAATTCACGCGATGCCCGACCGCGCGCAGCATCACGCTGATCGCAATACGCGCGTTCTCGTACTTGCTGTACGCGCTGCCGGGCAGCAAATCGGACATGCTGCCCGAACGGTCGACGATGAAATACAAATTCGGCGGATCGCTGATCGCGGGGACCTGCTGGCCACTGCACACATTGGCGTCGATGCCAGCTTCGACGATACGTAGCCCGCCGTCGCTCATGCCGCCGCTGCCTCCCTCGGCTGAAGGCGGCAACACGAACGCCGGCGCGTGCTCCTCTTTTTGGCAAGAAGCCGCAAGGGTCAGGCACAGCCCGAACCCCAATACTCTCCAAAACCGACGAAGCACCGCCGTACAATCATAGCATCGCGGTGGAAGCCTATGCCCGCGGTCCGCGTTATGGTCCGTCCGTGACGCGAGCGCGCCGCCCTAGCGAAATCCTGACTCTCGTCTTGGCGGTGTTTGCTTGCCTCACGTTCGTGCTCGGTTTGCGCGACGCGGCGCTTTCTCCGCTGAAGGTCGTGAAGCGCGTCGAGCCGCCGTCCGTTTCCACACGTGACCGCTCTGCGACGTTGCGCGTCCAAGTCGTGCGCGAAGACCAAGCCGGTGTGGCGCAAGCGACTGTGCAAGTGTTCTGGGAAGACGCGCAGCGATTTTATTTGGTGGGTGCCGCGTCGACTGACGGCGCGGGCAACGTCGTGTTCGAGGCGCTGCCCGCCGGTCGCGCTTGGCTGCTCGCCGAGGCGCCCGGATTCGCGCGCGCGTCGAGTTCGCTCGTGCTGAGCGGCGCACGTTCGGCTCGCGTCGTGTTACACCCAGCGTTGTCGCTCGCGGTCACGGTTCAGGACGAGACCTCGGTTCCATTGCCCCACGCGACGGTGCTGGTCGAGAGCGCCGATCCGCTGCCCTTCGGTGCGCTCACGGACGAGCATGGCGTCGCGCGCTTTGCGCGGCTCGCGGCTGGGCCTTGGTCGGTCAAAGCGTCCGCACCCGGTTACGAATCGGTGTCGAAGAGCGACGTGCGCGCCGCGATCACACTCAGCTTGCGACGCCTGGCTTCGCTCGAAGTGAGCGTGCAAGGCGTCGACGGAAAACCCGCGCCCGGCGCGACCGTGATGATTGGTGGGGCTTTGCTCTGGCCGGCGCGCAGCGCCGAAGCCGACAGTCGCGGCATCGCGCGGATCGCCGGACTTTTGGCGGGAAGCTACGACCTTCGCGCGAGCCTCGGCAACCTGTGCGCACCCACATTGCTCGGCTTCGAGCTCACGCGCGGCGCGAACGAAAAGCTCACGCTGCGACTCGAACCCGGCCGCACGGTGATCGCGCTCGTCACTGACGGCGAAGGAAAAAATCCGATCGTCGTGCCGAACGCGGACGTCGTGCTGG
>DASYCL010000058.1:0-3948 GCA_036500245.1 Polyangiaceae bacterium
CGCCGATCGCGGCACCGGCACGTATCGCGTGCCGTCGCTGCGCGGCGTATCGACCCGCGGCCCGTTGCTGCACGACGGCACCGTGCCGTCGCTCGACGCCATGTTCGATCCGGGTCGCACGAGTCCGAGCTTCGCCGGAGCGCTGCACGGCGCGAGCGCGGTGCCGGGGCATCTTTTCGGGCTCGATTTGCCAGCGGCGGACCGCGACGCATTGCTCGAATATTTGCGAGCGCTGTAGAACGCGCGGCGCTCAGATGTGTACGCCCGGCGCTTCTTGTCCGGTTTCGGTCACGTATTCCGAATAGCCGCCGCCATATTTGCGCACACTGCCCGGGCTCACTTCGAGCACTCGGTTCGAGAGCGCGCGCAAGAAATGGCGATCGTGCGAGACGAAGAGCATCGTGCCTTCGTAGCCGGCGAGCGCTTCGATCAGCATTTCTTTGGTGTCGATGTCGAGATGGTTGGTCGGTTCGTCGAGCACCAGGAAATTCGGCGGGTCGTAGAGCATTTGCGCGAGCACGAGGCGCGCCTTTTCGCCGCCCGAAAGAATTCGGCACGGCTTTTCGATGTCGTCCCCCGAGAAACCGAACACGCCGGCGAGCGTGCGCAATGAGCCAATCGACGCGTGCGGAAATTTGCCGACCAGCGTATCCCA
The DNA here is from genome assembly GCA_036500245.1 of Polyangiaceae bacterium. Lineage (GTDB taxonomy): Bacteria > Myxococcota_A > Polyangia > Polyangiales > Polyangiaceae > PMG-095. The sequence goes on from DASYCL010000058.1 coordinate 656, forward strand.
CACCGTTTCGTCCGGCTTTAGCAGTTCCATCGAGTGTTGCGCGAAGTAGCCGAGCTTGACGCTATTGCCGATCGCAACGCGGCCGGAATCGGGCTCGGCGGCTCCCGCGATCAGCTTCAAGAGCGTGGATTTGCCGGCGCCGTTCACGCCCATCACGCACCAGCGCTCGGTGCGGCGAATCAACAAATCGAGACCGTCGTAGATCACACGCTCGCCGTAGGCTTTTTTCACGGTGTCGAGCCCGGCCACATCGTCACCCGAGCGCGGCGCCTTTTGGAAATCGAAGCTGAGCTTTTCGCGCCGACGCGGCGGATCGACGCGGTCGATCTTCTCAATCTTTTTCACGCGCGATTGCACTTGCGCGGCGTGGCTCGCGCGCGCCTTGAAGCGAGCGATGAAGGCTTCTTCCTTGGCAAGCATTGCTTGCTGACGCTCGAACGCGCTCTCGGCCTGCGCGTCGAGCATGGCGCGCTGCTTTTGGTAAAATTCGTAGTTGCCGCTGAAAATCGTGAGCTCACCCGCGTCGATCTCGACGATCTTCGAAACGATGCGATTCATGAATTCGCGATCGTGCGAAGTCATGATCAAGGCACCTTCGAAGGATTTCAAAAATCCCTCCAGCCAAATGATCGATTCGAGATCCAAATGGTTGGTCGGTTCGTCGAGCAGCATCGCATCCGGGCGCATCAGCAAGATGCGCGCGAGCGCGACGCGCATTTTCCAGCCGCCGGAGAGCGTGCCCACGTCCGACTCCATCACCGCTTGCGCGAAGCCGAGACCGGCCAAAATCTCGCGCGCTTTGGCGTCGAGTGCGTAACCGCCGAGTTCCTCGAAGCGCCCTTGCACTTCGCCGAACTCTTCGATCAGTTTTTCCATGTTGTCCGCTTGCGCGGGATCGGCGAGCGCGGCTTCGAGCTCGCGCAGGCGCGCGGCGACTTGCGACACGGGTCCTGCGCCGTCCAGCGTGGCCGCGACCACGCTTTGCCCGCTCATCTCCCCGACGTCTTGGCTGAAGTAGCCGATCGTCGTGCCGCGATCGATCGCGACTTGGCCGCCGTCCGGCGCCTCTTCCTTCACGATCAAACGAAAGATCGTCGATTTGCCGGAGCCGTTCGGCCCGACCAACCCCACCTTTTCGCCCTTGAAGACTGCGCACGAAGCATCCATGAAAAGGACGCGACGGCCATGTTGCTTGGTCACTGAATCGAGCCGGATCACGGCGCGCGCACTAGCACGAGAATGCGCGCGAGGCGGAAAAAACCGTCAAATTACCGCTTTTCCGCCGGTTGGTGCCGGCTCCGGAGAGGTGCTGCTTTCGAGCGCGGACTCAGCGACGAAGCGCGCGACGCGCCGCCACAGCTCCGCGAATTCTGCCGGGCCGAACGCGGAAAAGCTCGGGATGAAGTCACCCGTCGCGGCCGCCGCGGTCGAAACTCCGTATTGCCCGACCACGTCCAAGTGATCGGCTTCGGCGAAGTACAGCACCTGACCCCAAACTTGCGACAAGGTCGGCACGAGGCCGTCGCTGTCGGCGCGTTCGGGCAGCGCGCCGTAACGCGTGAGTTGCTCGGTCTGTGCCTCCGAAAGCGCGGGCGCCAGGAGTCTACCGCGCCGCGCGAGCCGATACAGAAGCGCGTACACCGGGAACATCAGCTGCGCATACAAGTCGCGTAGGGAACGCCACGCGTTGCGAAAGGTCGGCGGCTCCGCGCGCGCGACCACCGACGCATACGCGATCTTCGGATCCGCCGTGCATGCGTTGATCAAATCACAACCCGCTGGAGTGAGTTGAAAGAGCAAAGATTGGTCTTCGACGACGGCTTTGAGGAACGAGACCAACTCGAGCCGGCGCGGCTCGGACAAATCATGCAGCAATTTCTCGTACAACTCGTCGAATGCGCCGTGGTGCTTGCGGCGCGGATCGCGCAGCCGCACCGCGAGGTAGCCGAGCCGGAGCATCCATTTCAGCGGCATGCGGCCGCGTTCGAGCATGAAAATCAGATACTCTCCGAGCGTGCGGATCAAAAAACGACCGAGCGGGCGCGTGAAATACGTCGCGACCGGCGTGCCGTAATGCGGCGCGCAGACCGTCACGAGCGTGCGAATTCGGTCGTAGGCGTCGAATTCGTTTTTGCTCGGCAAGGACGCAGTCGGCGATATCGCGACGCGCGCGTCGAGCCCGCCTGTCGAATGGCCGATCAAGTGAATCGGGCCGTCGTCTTTGGCGGCGACCGCGGCCAACGTTTCGAGCACGCGCGCGGCGCGATAGCGGATCGACGCCATCGGCAAGGTCGGCACTTCGAGCACTTCGACCAAAAGCCCGAGCTCGGCGAAGTTCATCTCGATCGCTTCGCGCACGCCACTGAAATAACTGAGCTCGCCGAGCTTACCGAATCCGAAAAAGCCCGGGATGAGCAGCACGTGGTGCGGCGCTCGCACGCTCGCTCTATAGCCCCGCCCTGGCGCGGGTTTCAGACTCGCCGTCGCTCGCCACCAGCTTCTGTCCTTGTAAGTAGGCGTTTGCTGCTTCGAATGCGTGCTTGACGCCGTGGGCGCCCGAGTCGTCCCAAAACTCGCCGTCGAATGGCGTGAAGCGCAACAGGACGAGCTCCGGATCGCTTTCGCCTTCGAACCAGACGCGATAGCGCTCCTTCCAAATGCGATCGACCCTCTCGCGGTCCGCAACCAGCTCGAGGTGACCGTTCAGGGTCACGAAGCGCCGCGAGCTCGCGAGCGTGACCAAAGCGCGCGAGTCTTCGCGCACTTCCAGCACCTTGGTCGAGTCCACGTTGGTGATGAACCAGAGCGTGCCGTCGTCGTCGGTCGCGGCGACTGCCATGGGGCGCCCGTGCAACTCGCCGGTGTTGCGAGCACGCGTCACGAGCGTCGCCGTGTCGAACTGGGTGAGCAACTCGAAAAAGTGCGCCTCGGGTTTCGGCGGGATACCCGCGGAAGCGTAGTTCGCGGGGACATCGTTCGGCTGTGCCATACGAACCCGATTTGCAACCGTCGTGCCCTGTTTTCGCGCTGCGAATTTTCTTCCGAAATCGAGCTTGTTTGGCTTGGCCCGCGTGCGCACTCGCCTCAGCGAGGCGAATTCGTGCTGCACCGCGCGGCGCATTTTCGCCCCGCGTGCCCCAACCAAAAAATTAAAGAGCAAACTTCAGACTGACGGAGTCGCGACCGGAGCGCCGAGCGAGACCGATCACCGACTAGTTCGCGCCGAATCCAACTTTCTTCACGGCGTCGACTTCTACGAGTCCGTGCACGCGGCAAATGAATTCAATATTGCG
>DASYCL010000059.1:0-6316 GCA_036500245.1 Polyangiaceae bacterium
AGCGCGCGCTCGCGAGCGTTGGGGCTGCCCGCTCGCTCGACGAAGCGGGTCAGAAATACCTGTTTTCGCTCGATAAGAACGCGCCCATCGCGTTCCTCTGCCACCACGGCATGCGCAGCCAAAATGCGGCCGAGCAAATCCTCGGCGAGGGCTTCCGCAACGTGCACAACGTCAAAGGCGGCATCCACGCTTGGGCGGAAACGGTCGACCCATCCGTGCCGCGTTATTGATTTCGACTCAGCGGAACGTTAAAGGCCAAAGCATGTCAGCGCATCCTACGAATTTTCAGGGCTCGGTCGTCGACGCCTTGCGTGAAGCCATCGAACGGGAGATCCCGGGCAGCGAAGCCAACGTGAGCGGCGGCGGCGGGCACTTCACGATCGAGGTCGTGTCGAGCGCGTTCGCCGGCAAAGGCATGCTCGAGAGTCAACGCATGGTGTACGGCGCGATCGCTCCTTTGATGAAAGGCGACGCGCCGCCGGTGCACGCCGTCGACAGTTTGAAGACCCGCACGCCGGCAGCCGGTTGATTCGCTCCGTTCAGTAAGGATCGGGCACGCCCGCCTGCATCGCGAACGTGGCATAGTGCCCGGTGATCGCGTCCACGTACATCTGCGCGCGTGCGTTGTACATGCCGCAACCGAGGACGGCGTTGTTGCCTGAATTGAACGCGCCCGCAGCCATCATGTTGTATTGGGCTGCGGTGCATCCCGGGTATTTCTTTTGTAGCGCTTTGAGGCTCTCGGTGTCTGTTTGCACACCGGCGTCCAAATTGATCGTTGGGTTGAATACGGAAGTCGCCCACAGAGCCGACGTCATGTCCTGATCGAGGTTCGGGTGACCATTGGCGAGCAGCGCGGCCGTGGCTTCGCCGCACGCCGGCGTGGTTTGAATCAAGCCGAACGATTTCGATTCCATGTCTGTCCAGCCCTGCGGAATGTCGCACGGACTATCGCCGCTGATCGCGAAGACGTTGAAGCTCGATTCCTGCTCGATCTGACATTTGACGATCATCGGATCCGGCATGGCGTACTTGGTCGACACGGCCAGGATCTCGCAGTCGTAGGTGTCTTGCTTGGCCTTGCCGGTCTTCAGTGGGTCCACCGCGGGGCAGTTTCCGGCTCCGCCGCCGCTCGCGCCACCGTTGGCCGTTCCGCCGGCGCCGCTGGTGTTGTTCGTCCCCGCGCTTCCGCCATTTGCTGAGCCGCCGTTCGAGCTTCCAGCGCTCGTGCTACCGCCGTTGTTACTTCCAGCGCTCGAGCCGCCAGTTGCAGTCGTTCCGCCGCTCCCGGCCGTCGTGTTGTTGCTTCCTCCGCTCGGGTTCCCAGTCGAGCCCGCGGTGCTCGAACCAGTGCCGGCCGTGTTCGCGCTGCTACCAGCTGAGCCGCCCGCGCTGCTCGTCGAAGTGCCCGCGCTTCCGCCATTGCTCGAGCCCGACCCAGCAGCTGAGGAAGAGTTCGACGCAGAGTCGTCGCTGTTGCTGCCACAAGCGACGACTGCGCCGAGCAATGCGAAAGCCACGACCGAGCAACGCAATGCGGATAGTGATCTCATGCCATCAGCTATGGCATGACCAAGTCCGCCGACCGTGTCGAATCTGCTCGCGTGGATTGCTCGATTCGATATTAGAGATGGCTATTTCCGTTCATTCTTCAGCTTTCGATCGTCGTTGCGCGATCGAAACCACGGGCTCGCACCGGCTCAGCTGCTGCTCGCGTGAAGTCGATCGCCGTGAGCGCATATTGCGTTTGGGCAAGGTGGCTATTGCGCACGAGCAAGAGGCGAAGTCCGACACCGCATCAGCATGAGTTCGGGTGAGCCGCGAGATGTCGCGCGCTGCGAGATCGGCGTAAATCGCACTCGCTCGCGCGCACGACGCAGCGCCAGCGCGTCATGCGATCGCCATCGAACTCGATGCGTACAACGCAGTTTGCGCCAGCGCTCACCTTCTCGAGCATTGGATTCGAAGCAGGTGGATGTTCGAGCTCGCGCGCTCCGTGCATGTCGGAAAATTCGCGCGTCGAGTGCCCAATTCGCATAGACGGCGGCGAAACGAGTGGTTTTGAACATGTTTTTTTAATGAATCGTTGAGCCGGGCCGCGGGTTCCCCAACACAGATTCTACGTGAATGGGTTCGCACCAATTCGTGTGCGCCGCCATCCGCGCGACGGCGAGCCACTGCGCTCGCTGAAGGCGGAGCAGACTACTGCGGCCGACGCGTTTCGTCTTTACGGGCGTTACGTCGCGGCTACGGCCTACCGCGTGCTGCGCCAGAAAGCCGACGTAGACGATGTAGTGCAGGAGGTTTTCTTGGACGCGATCCGTGGTCTCGATCGACTGCGCGATCAACAATCGATTCGCGCTTGGCTCACGGTCGTGACTTTGCGTTTGGCGCGAAAAAAATTAAGGAGTCGCGCCGCGTTCTCGCTCAGCGTCGAGAGTGACGAATACGAGCAAGTGCCGGCGAGTGGTTTCGACCCGGAGGAGCATCTACGATTGACTTGGGTTGCGGCAATCCTCAAAAGCTTGCCCAGTGACGTTCAGAGGCCTTGGATCTTGCATTGCATGGAAGGCCTCGGCCTGCCCGAGGTCGCGCGCACCTGCGCTTGCTCGGTGACTACCGCCAAGCGTCGGATCGCGTTCGTGCGCGCGCGCATCGCCCGCGCCTAGTTCAAACCTAAAAAAATCTCACTTCGTCACGCGTCGATCGCGCGAGCGGCGGAGGAGCGGCCGAAATTCCGCATTTTCCCACAAAAACAGGAGCATCCATGAAACTCGGTCAATCCATCAAGTTCAGCGCTCGGCACGCGCTTCCACTCGGCGCGCTGGGTCTCGTCGTGCTCCCAGGTTTGGGTTGCTCGGCAACCTCGACTAGCGAAGACGGCACGAGCAGCACGAACGAAGCCGTCGTGAGCGTGAGCTTCAGCAACCCGATCGCCGGTCTGAGCGCCGCCGAGCTCGCTCGCTTCAACGCCGGCCTCGATGTCTTCACCGAAGTCGAAGGGCCGGAAGACGGCCTTGGTCCGATCTTCAACGAAGCGTCGTGTGCGACTTGCCACGGCGTGGGCGGCCCGGGCGGCGGCAGCACGCGCGTCGAGACACGCTTCGGCAACACCGTGAACGGCGTGTTCGATCCGTTGACCGCGAAAGGCGGATCCTTGTTGCAAGATCACAGCATCGGCAACGCGACGTGTACTTGGATCGGGTTCGACTCGCTGCCTTCAAACGCGAACACGGTCGCGCAACGCCGCACGACGCCACTGTTTGGTTTAGGGTTGGTCGACGCCACGCCGGATTCGACGTTTCAAAACCTCGCCGCGTCCGAAGCGAGGAATAGTCCTGCGACGGCTGGGCGCGTGAACTTGGTCACGAATCTCAGCACCGGTGCGACCGTCGTCGGGAGATTTGGCTGGAAATCCCAGGTGCCGACGCTGTTCCAATTCTCGGGCGACGCGTATCTGAACGAAATGGGCGTCACCAGCCCACAATTCCCGGTCGAAAATTGCCCGAACGGCGACTGCTCCTTGATGGCGCCGTGTAACCCCAGGCCAGATCTGAACGATGACGGCGGTGACGTCACCGCGTTCAACGATTTCATGCGCATGCTCGCGGCACCGCCACGAGGGACGATCAACTCGACGGTGACCGCAGGTGAAGCCGTGTTCAACAGCATCGGTTGCTCGAGCTGTCATGTTGCGACGCTCACTTCGGGATCGAGCCCGATCGCCGCGCTCGCCAATAAGACGTACCACCCGTATTCCGATTTCTTGCTGCACGACATGGGCACCTCGGGCGACGGCATTGGCGCGATGGGTCGCGCGACGACGACCGAGATGCGCACCGCGCCACTGTGGGGTCTGCGCGGGATTTCGACCTTTTTGCACGGCGGCAACGCGGTCTCGATCTCGGAGGCGATCGCGCGTCACCGCGGGCAAGCCAACGCCGCGGCAACGCGCTTCAATAACCTGAGCGGTACACAGAACACGCAGCTACTCGCGTTCCTGAATTCGCTGTAGGCCAGCTCAGTCGAACCCGGCAAGGCGCCGCGCCAGCGCCTCGACACGCAAGATCGCGTTGAAGTTGCTGGTGCGGTGCGCGTAGTCCATCGCGGCAAACAGATGGGTTTGCTCGAGATCGAGCCGCTCCGGCGAAGTCTCGAGCAAGCTCACGTAGTGCTCGAACACGACTTCCGGCGAAAGCTCGGTGCGCGGCGTGAGCGCGTAGCGCACGACCGCGTGGAGCGTAAAGCGATCCTTCACCGGCTCTTGCACGAGCCGCCAAGCGAGCAGCGGCTCGAGCGCAGGACCAAGCTTGCCGCGGATGGTGGCAAGCTTGGCGAGCGACGCGAGATCGACGTGATCGCCTTCGATGTGCGCGAGCACCCCCAAGATGCGTCGACTCGACGCGCCGAGCCGCTGCCACGCCCACTCGACGAGCAACGCGATCTCCGGCAAGTCATCTTCGTGAGCGATCGCGCGCACGCGAGCGACTCCGCGCTGCTGCAAGAAATCCGCGAGCTCTGCCACCGAGGCCGCGCGCGAGCCGACGATGCCGTCGGCGATGTCGAGTGCGAGCGGGTTCCAGCGCAACAGACGCGTCAGCTTCGAGACGCGCGGAAACGCGCTGCGCCCAGCGGTTACGAGCGGCGCGGTGACCGGATAGATCAAGACGCCCGCGAGCAAGCAGCGGCGCGCGGTGATCACGAATGTGACCGGTGAATCCGCAAATGCGTCGAGCAAGCGCCACATCGCGCGGTCGTCTTCGTGGTTGTCGAGCACGATTAGTCGTGGACCGGTGCGGGTGAAAAACGCGTTCAAACGCTCGACGCGCTCGTCCCCGCCGGGCACACCGAAGCGCAGCGCGAGCATCTCGGTCAACGTGTAGTAGTCCCACGCGCCGACGCGAAACCAGGACACGCGCCGCTCGAAAAAATTCGCCAACTGATGCGCGAGCGCGTTGGCGAGCATCGATTTGCCGCTGCCGCCCGAACCGACCAATGCGAGCCGCGCCGGCGCCGTTTGCGCGATGGTTTTCGAGAGCGTGGCGAGCTCGGCCTTGCGCCCTTTGAGGCCGCGCGGCGGCGGAGGCAGATCGAGAGGCCGAGCCATGCGCGGCCGAGCCTACACGACAAAATCAGCTTCGGACGAAGTGCAGCTCACGCGCGAATGCGCCGCAGCAGAATCGCGGCTTTCTCTTCCAAGATGCGGAACGTGAAGCTCTCGGTGAGATAGAGCTCGACGTTGGTGCGATCGTGCGCCGTGTAACCGACCGAGAAATCTTGGCCGACCGTGATTTCGTAGTCGCCGCCGCGAGTCGAGAGCAAGACGGCGCCTTCTTTCAGCGCCGGCGCCCAAATCAAAGAACCCTCGTCGACACGCTCGTCGAGGCGTTTGCGGATCGGGTAGCCGTCGTCTCCGTCGGCGGTGAGCTCGTCGTAGGCTTCCATGCCGAGCGCGAGCGCGTACGGGCCGTTCACGCCGGCCATGCGCAAGACGCGCTTCGCGGCGCTGACCGCGCTCGGCCAAGCTTGCGCGGTGCGCACTTCGACCGGCGTGTGCGGGCTGGCTTGGGTGATCCCGGTGATGTTTGCGTCCGGGAAACCGTGGAAGATCGCGTCGTCTTCGGCGCGCGCGATGCGTTCGGCGGCGAAAATCACTGGATCCAAGTCGAGATCGTTGGCGCCGCGAGCGGCGTAGTCGAGCTCCAGAATCGGCAATGTGATCGGCGCGCGCAGCTCCACGAGCGGCTTCACTTCGCGAATCGCGTGCGCCACGTTCTCGATTGGGCCTCGCTCGATGTGCTTCAAACGACCGGTATTCACGCCACCGTATTGCCAGCCGTGCGGTCCGGAAAAATCCACGAGTTTGCGGCCGGCGAGGTGCAGCTTGAGCACACGCGCGGCTTCTTCGTCGATCTGCTGCCACGCTTCGTCGACGATGGGAGCTTTCTGACGCTTCAGCAGATCCATTACTTCATCCCTTTCAAGCTACCGATGCCGAGCGAAGGCGAATTGCCGCTGCCGTTCTCCGCGTTCGCCGAAGCCATGCCTAGGGTCTTGGCTTTTTCCACTTCGGTGATCGGCCCGTTCGACTTGAGGTACGTATCGATGTGGTCGGCGAAGTTCGGGTTATTGCGACGGAGCCATTCGAGCGTCATCATCGCGTGCTCGATTTCCTCGTTCTTGTTGTGGAGCAAGATCGCGCGGAGCTCATCGTCGCTGCACGCTTCAGCACGCTGCTGATACCAATCGATCGCTTCGAGCTCTTCTTTGAGCGAGACGATCGCGCGATGCGTGTTTTTGGTTCCTTCCGACAGAA
>DASYCL010000060.1:0-2309 GCA_036500245.1 Polyangiaceae bacterium
CCCACGGGTTGTGCCCAGGGTGCCAGCCTTCGGTCTCGATTTGCGCGCGGCTCGGCGCGGCGTCGGCCTCGCTCATTTGACGCGAACTTTCGGCTCGACGCTCATGCCGGGCCGGAGTCGCTCCAGACCCGGCTGCCCCGGATTCAAACGAATTCGAACGGGGAGCCTTTGCACGACTTTGACGTAGTTGCCGCTCGCGTTTTCCGGCGGCAAAACGCTGTAACGCGAGCCCGTCGCCGCCGCGATGCTTTCGACCTCGCCGTCGAAATCGCGACCGAGTGCGTCCACGTGCAGGGTCGCGCGTTCGCCCGGGTGCATGCGGCGGACTTGCGTCTCGCGAAAGTCCGCGGTCACCCACAATTTATCGATTTGTGTGATGCCGAGCAAGGATTGCCCAGCCGTGACGCGATCACCGACGTTCACCGCGCGCTTGCCGACGATGCCTTTCACCGGCGCGACGATCGTCGCGTACGCGAGATTGAGCTCGGCTTGTTCGAGCGCGGACTTTGCAGCATCCACGCTGGCTTTTCTGAGGTCGACTGTCGCGCGCTTGGCGTCGAGCGTTTCCGGGCCGTTGACCTTCGCTTCGTGCAAGCGGCTGGTCGCGGCGTTTGCCTTTGCGGATTCTTCTTCGACGTGACGGCGCGCGGCTCCCACGGCTTGGCGCGCCGCGTCGAGCTTGGCCGAGGCCGAGTTGGCCGCGGCGGTGCGGCTGTCGTATTCGGCGCGCGCGATCGCGCCGCTTTGATAGAGCTGATCGGCGCGATCTTTTTCGGTCTGCGCGAGCTGGGCGTCGGCTTGAGCTTGCGTCACTTGCGCATTGGCTTGGGCCACTGATTGTTCGGCCTCGGCAACGCCGGCCTGTCCCGAGGCGACATCGCTCGAGCTGGTCGCGACCAAAGTTTGGTTCGAGGTTTCAGTGACCGCGGTGTTCGACTCTTCGGCGCGCAATTGAGCGTCGGCTTGGGCCAACGCGGCGCGCGCTTGATCGCGCGCCACGCGCAAATCAGTCGGATCGAGCTCGACCAAGACTTGGCCGGGGTTCACTTCTTGATTGTCGTCGACGTGCACCGCGGTGACGGTGCCGCCGACGCGCGGTGAAATGTTCGAGATGTAACCGTCGATCTGCGCGTCGTCTGTGTCTTCGTAAAAGGTGCCGTGATACCAATAAATGGCCGCGCCGAGCACGACCACGATCGCGCCTGCGATGGCTAGCGCGCGTATTCGCGGGCTCATCGATTTTTTTTGTTTGGTTTGCCCTGCGCTTCGCGAAGCGTCTGCGGCAGCCGGCTCAGGCTGCTTTTTGCGCGCCGCCGAATCCGGCGCGGGCGTCGTTCGCTCTTCGTTTGCCGGGGCTTCAGTCGCACGCTCGGCGTCGCCGCTCGGGGCCGTGCGGCGTTCGGCATCGCTCATTTCGGCCTCGATTTCCATGCGCCCGGCTCTGCGAGTCGCGTGCCAGCAATGCTTGGCTTGCCGCTTGCTGGTGTGATCCGCGATGCGCGGCACGATGAACTACGACGTGAGCGCTTTGCCTCGGAAACACAGCGCCAAAACCAACAATGGTTGGAAGAACTGCTCGCGCGGCCACAAGTTCCGCGGCGTCGGCAGCTGTCCGATCTGCTGGCCGCGAAATGCGTCGCGGCCCGCGAGCCCAAAACGCCGTTAGAGCAGCGGTTTCTGCTGTGGCGTGTCAATCCGGCGCACAAAAGGCCACGCGAGGCGAAAACGCTCGGTGAGCTCAGAGTGCACGGCAAGCCGGAGCCCGCTGCGGCCGCAAATGGTTTGACCCGGATTGCGACGAGTCGCGCCTCGCTCGGCGATCACGGCTTTGCGCGGCGCGAACACTATTCGAAAACTCGCACACCGTTTTCGGAGGCCTTCGATGATTCGCGCGCGTCAAATCCTGCTGTTCTCTGCGTTCACGGCGGGAGGCGGTTCACTTTGGGTTCTGGGCTGCGCGAGCAGCGACACCGGCACGACAACGGGGACGCCGAGCGCCGGCTCGAGTTCGATCGGCGCTGCGGGCAACCTCTCTAGCGGCGGTTCGACGCCGAGCGCGGCAGGTTCGGGCACGAGCAACGGCGGTGGAGTGAGCTCCGGAACGGGCGGCACGACGGCGCTTGGCGCCGGCGCTTCGGCGGGCGCGAGCGCGGGCAGCTCAGGAAACTCCGGCGCAACTGGCGGCGGAAGCAGCGGCGTCTCGGGCGGCACGGGCATCGCAGGAGCTGGCAACGGCACACCCGCGACTTGCGCGAAGCCGACCCCGTCACCGAACGACGCTCGCGCCGGTGAGTGCGACTATCTCCTGC
>DASYCL010000061.1:0-20721 GCA_036500245.1 Polyangiaceae bacterium
TCGTTCACGATGTACACGTCGCCGGCCCGCACAGACTGTTTCCCCTGTGCAGCCTGGACGCGCTGACGCATCGCCGCCGCCCACTCTTCCTCGAGCTCTGTCATTCTTCAGCCGAAAATTGTGGAATTCGCGCGAGCGACGCTCGATGCAGTCTCACCCATCAGGGTGACTGCGTCGCTGCCGTCCCTCTCAGGCCGAAAGGTCGCCGGTGTTTCTCTAAAGCCAAATTTCCTTAGATTCGCGACAAGCCGACGCAGCCCACGAGCGTTCATCAGAACCGCCTCTTCGTGATCATTCAGCTCGCACTTCGCCGCTTCAGCAACGAAGACATCTCGTTCTCTTGCCAGCGACAAGTAGCGCGCGAAGAACTCCAAGGCTCGCGCGCTTTCGCCGAGTTCCGCGAGCTGATTCGCGACAGCGATCTGATCGCGTTGACTGTCGCGTCGTGCCTTCGAGATCATTTTTTCGCTGCACTCCCTGGCGCCGATCGCGTCTCCAGTGCGATAGAACGCTTCGGCGAGGTTCCCGTACAGGATCACGTCGGACACGCCATCCTTCGGCAGCTTCAAGGCGGTCAACAGAACTCCAAGCGCTTCGTCTGCCCGATCCAGCTCCAGGAGAGCCACGGCCATCTGATTGCAATGCGCGATGTCGTTCGGAGCGATCACGGACGCGCGACGAGCATGGTCGAATGCCAGCTTGCTATCGCCCAGTCGCCAATAGGAGACGCTCAGTACTGCGTGATATACCCTGGCTTCGTCCGGCCCGACGCCGCGCGCAAGCTCGTTCTTGGATTCGCGTGCCACGCGGCGAAGCTCGAAATCGCTTACCGCCACGTCCATGTCGAGCAGCTTCAGCCATTCGGCTGCCTTCAACGCCGGCGCAGTCATAGAACTTCCTTCAATGTGGGCTCTGTAGCATCCGCGCGCAAGAAACGTCGGCGACGGAACGAGTAGCAGAAATCCAGCAAAAACGCGACATTCTCAGAATCGGACAGCGCGCCTTCTAGTTGCGGCGAAATAAGCCGATATCTAAGCCGAGCAAACTCCCGAGCCGGAGGGGGGCGCAATGGTCATTCTGTCGGCACGCCAGCCGGGGTCTCGGCGCGAGCGACGACCCCGAGGCAACGGCGAAGCAGACGGAAAGCGGAATCGCTGCCCTTCTCAAAATACGCAATTGGACTTCCCTTGAACGTCGACGAGCCTAAACCGGTCCACGTCGCTCCAAACCCGTGGCGTGTGAGCAGACCGCATGACGTGAGCGCGGCGTCGGGCTGCGCGAAACGATCACTGTAGAAGCTGTCACCCGGCCCGCGCCAAGCGACCACCCACATCTCGCGTTCGGAAGGCGTGCTGCTCCTTACAAGAACGCGGTCTCCAGTAGCGTTCGATCTGGCAGCAGCCTCGACCAGATCGGAGACCTGCAACAGGAGCGCGACGTCAATCGGGACGCAGTCTACCAGCAAGGCGCCTACCCGCTGAAAGTCGCGCCCAAGTGAAGTTCGCTCGATAAATTGTTCAGCAACCAACGCAGCGATCGCCGGCCGCATGCTCTCGTGAGCGGTCGACATCATGAGTCTATAGCCGCGATCAACAGCCTCTTCAGCCCAAGATTCGTGAAGGTTCCGCGCGACCTCAGAGGCGGCCTCGTCGGGGTCGTTGCAGCCGAGTGACACCGCGAGCCTGGTGAAAAACTCACGAGCGCGCCGCTCCTTTGCCGACGCAAACGCACGCTCAAGAACCGCAGCTGCGAACGACAGGCCAGGGATCTTGACGTCTTTCACCATCTCCAGGACTTCGGCGCCCGTCTCGGCGATTTCAGGCGCGAGCCCGAGAACTCCGCCGCGTTCGTCTTTCGCCATGATGATGCTTCGACTGTCGTGGACCACGCGCCGATCGTCAAACGACCCTACGCTTTTTGCCTGTCCACGCGTGTTTTCGGCTCGACGATTTTCCCGCACGAAAGATCCCGAACGGATCCACGCGTTTACGCGTCCGCTACGTTTTTCTTCTTGCCGACGCGTCCAAGACGCGTAAGGTAACGCGTAACATACGCGTCCGGGAAAACACGATGGCACCAATCAACGAAGCGACGAGCAACTACACCGCGCGTTTCAACATGGTGATGCTCCCCGAAGAGCGAGCCATGCTGCAAGCGCTGGCGCGGGAAACCGGGCTCAAAGAGTCAGACGTCCTGCGCCAGATGATTCGCCGCGATTACGCCGAGAAGCTCGGCAAGAAGAAGCCCGGCGAACCAGTGGCCAAGTACAACTCGGCCGAGGCGCGCGCCGCCAAGAAGACGCGCAAGAAGTAACGAAACGGAAAGCCCCGGCGCTGTTACTAGCAGCCCGAGGCGTGGTCCAAAACCTGTGAGGGAATCGAACATGAGCAGTGTATCGAAGAAACGAGCTACGACCAAGAAGAAGCCGGCCGATCGGCGATTGCTGGCTAAGGCTGCGCGTGAAGAGCGCGAGCTCGCGCCGCAAAAGCGCGTCGAAACGCCGGTCAGCGACGAGATTCAGCGGGCGGCAGAGCGGGCTGGTGTCGAGCCGAGCGCCACCGTTGCCGAGCTGGAGTCGCTCCGCGAGGTGGCTGCGGCAGCGCTGCAAAGCTTCGAAGCCCGCGGGTTGATGGCGCGCGAGTGGACACCAGCGAGCATCCTGCGCGAGGCGTTGCTTTGCGCGCCTTCGGACTTCGAAGTCATCGGCGACGCAAGTGATGTCGGCGCTGGTGCTCCGGAATCGATGGTGTTTCGTCGTGCGGTGCTTCGCGTCGAGCTCGGAATCGCTCTCGCTGAGCATTGCGAGAAGTTCGGCTTGCGCACGCCCACTCCCTTCGAGCAAGCCGAGATCGGCGGCGCATCATGATCACTCGTTCGACGCTGCAGCTCGCCCTGGGGTCGCCTGCCGAGCCGCACGCGAAGAGCGCGCTCGAGATTATCGTCGAGGCTCTTCACGCCGAAGCCAACGCTTTCGCGGAAACGGATACCACTGATCCGCGTGGCCTCGCGCTCGCTTGCCGGCTCGAGGCGCTGAAAGCGTTCGTTGACGAGTACCTGACGGTCGAGTGGAAGGACCAGAGCGAGGTCGCCAATGGCTAAGCGAACGCCGCGCCCGATCCCCGCCGCCTTCGACGAACACCGGTTCGTGCACGAGAGCCTGATCGAGATTTGCGAATTGCTTAGCGAGCATCTTGCAGACTCGGCGGGTAACCACAAAGCCCGGATATACAACGCGCACGATGGCCTCGACGAAATCAACCGAAAGGTTTGGGAGCTTCGCTGGGAACTGGACATGCTCGGCGGGCACGCAGTTTCGTTGGCGGACGTGGAGCCGCCGGAGAGCGGCGTGAGTGGCGTCGGGATTCCGTTCAGCGGGGAGGCGAGCGATGGCTGACGCACAAATCACGCTCGCCGACATCCAAGCGCTGTTGCTCGGCGGCGACGGCTACTGCAAGACGCACGGCGCCGGACTCGCGATGGCCTGCGATGCCATGACGTCCGCGAGCCGCGACTTGAAGGTCGTCGCGGACGCGCTCCAATCGGAGACGGGCGATGCGGATGAAATCGCCATGGTCGTTCGGCGCGTAGCGTGGCAGCTCGAGCACCTCGCCGACCTGTCCTTTCGAGTCGCGAGCTCCGAGCGCATCTTGATTGACGATGTATCTCGAGAACCGCTGGAAAGCGCGGGCACCGAATGAGCTGGACCGCCCGCATCACGCACTCAGCGACCGGGGAGCTGCGGCTGCAGTTCTCCGAGCCGCTGAGCAGGATCGACATGACGCCCGAGACGGCGCGACGGCTCGCTGCGCTGATTCTCGTCGCGGCCGAGGAGCGCATCACGAGCAACGATGTAGAGCCGAAAACAGCCATGAACGGGTCACGGCGCACAACACGGAAGCCAAAAACAAGCAAAACCGTGTTGAAGTCGGAGGCTGCCGATGGCTGACCGAAAGCCGCCTCCCCACCCTGGCCCATCCGAGCTCCGCAAAGCGGGCCCGCCGAGCTCGCCACCGAGCAGCACGCTCGCGCGCGAGGACTTGCTCCTGGCGATGCCGGACGGCGAGTTCGAGCTCTGGGCGGACTCGCGCATGCGGGGCGCCTACGGGACCGCTGGCGAGGCGGACGAGTGCCGCGCCATCGAAGCCGACCGGCGGCTGCGCGCGTGGGCTCGTGAAGGCGGAGAGCGCGTCGGCGCGCCCGCCCAGGCGACGCTTCCGGGCTTCGGCTCGGAGTCGCCGCTCGAGGCCATGCTGCTCGAAGCGTTCTTCGCCTCGGGCTTCTTCGACCGCCTCACCGTGCCTTCCGACGTCGTGGTCGGCTCGGGGCCGTTTGGCCTGCTCTTGCAGCAGGTCACGGTCCCGGGAGTCGACACGCGCTACCGGCTCGACTTCGCGGTCATGAACGCCGCCGAGGGCTTGTTCTTGGCAGTCGAGGTCGACGGGCACCAGTGGCACGAGGCGACGCCGCTGCAGGTCCAGCGCGACAAGAGCCGAGATCGGCGGCTCACAGCTGCGGGTTGGCGCGTGCTGCGATTCACGGGCTCCGAGGTGTATCGTGATGCGGCGGCGTGCGTCGCGGAAGTCGTCGCGGTGTTTGCGCGGCGGGCGACGCGGGTGGTTGGGTAGTTGAGCCTGGCAAAGGACGAGAAGCGCGATGGGTAGCTCCGTGCGAGGATGGTTTTGGGCTCTGGTCGGCTGCCTTGCCGCCGGCTTCGCGTTCTACGAATGGCTTCTCCATTGCCGATGGGCGGTGCTCGGCGAATGGGGCGCTCTTGGCAGCGCGCTCGGGCCGATCGCGGCGGTATTCAGCGCGGGCGCTGTTTTTGCTGCACTTCGCTCGATCGAGCTTCAACGCGCCGCTCTTTCCGGACAGCAGGCAGAGCTGGCAAAGCAGCAAGAGCAGATCGACCGTCACATGAAATTGCTCGAAGAGCAGCGCGAGCAGTTCGCACGCAGCGCGGATGCTCAGGTCAAGTTGACCGAGTCGCAGGCAGCGCTTGCAAAGGCTCAGCGCGACTCGGTTCGAGAGGCCGCTGCGATGCGGCTCGCAACCGGGACGGCCACGATCGCCGCCCTTCTCGGGACGCAAACCACCATCCAGATCGAACGCGCGCGCACGCGAAACACGCCGTTCGGCGGACAGTTCGAAGAGCACATCAAGGAAGCAGAGACCAACGTCCGGGGACAGCTGCTCGGCGCAGTCCATGCCGACAAACAGCTTCGCGCCTGGATCGCGGAAGGGATGCGGGAAGCCGACTAGCCGAGGGCGCGCCGGTCAACCTGTACCAGCATCAGTACCAGCAGCCCGCTTCCCTCGCCCGGTCGGCATCACGAACCGGCATCTTTTCTGGGTGGGTCGACAGGGATTCGAACCCTGGACCAATGGATTAAAAATCCACTGCTCTACCGACTGAGCTATCGACCCGAGCGGTCCAAGGACCGCACGTGGGCGGCGTACTTAGCGCGAAGCGCAGGACTTCACCACTGTTTCTTGCAAGAATTGACCACCTGCGCAGGGCACTGGTTTTTGCCCTGAAATCAGCCCTGCGGCCTGAGGCCCGCGAGCGCCGGTGCGACTTGTTTGACGAGCTCGCCCTCGGCGCCCGAACCGAGCGCAGCACCCGCGCTGAATAGCGCGAAGCTGACGTACTCGTGCAACATCTGCTTCAGCATGTTGTCGCGATCCGCGCCGCCCGCGACCACGACCGCGTTCGCGGCGACCGTTTCCGGATCGAGCGCGCCGCTTTCGTCCGGCCCGGCGTTGCGAAACAGGATGTCGTAGACCCCGGCTCCGACCGCGAACGACTCGAGGTTCCCGCGCACCTCACCGACTCTGCCGCCCTGATCCGCGGCCGAGAAAATCGCGCGCAGTGCGCCGTTGGCTGCCGCGACGAGCGAAGTCGGCCCGCCCGAGACGCGCGGTGGGTGAATCGAAACGTGCTGCGATTGCACGAGCGAGTAAAGCGCCTTGGTCGTTTCGAATTCGCCGAGACCCGTGCTTCTGCCGAGCTCCTCGACGTTTTGCTGGCCATCGATCGCAAAGTACAGCTTGTGAAATTCTTCTTGAGGGGTTCCGCGATTTTCGACCTTGAACGGGATGTGCTCGGCAGACGGGATCTTTTGGCGAAAATAGCGCAGCTCGTCCATGCGCGTCACGCCGTCCATCAAGAGCGCGTTGGCGCTCACGGTGTGCCGCGAGACGAGGCGCGCCTCGTCGAAGCCGTCGAGAAAGAAAAAAGTGCCGTCGCTGACCGTCATCGTCGCGAACACGATTTCTTCGATCTGCCGCGCGATGTGCGAATAGATCTGATCTTGCTTCAGCACGCCGAGCTCGATCGCCGCCTCGCCGAAGCGTTTTCCGCCGCGAACCGCCGCCAAAATGCGGTCGCGCTCGTCGCCCGTGATCACGCCGAAGCGATACAGCACCGAGCCGAGCCGCTCTGATTCCACGTTCGTCGCCGCGCCGACCACGTTGCCTTGCTCGAAAAAGATCGAGCGCGTGTCGTCCCCATCGAGCACGATGAGTTCGCCGCGCCAGCCCGTCTGCGCCAGCAAAGCCAAGATGTCGCACAGCACGCCGGGGGCCGTCACTTCGCCGGACAGCCGCACGATCGCGCCGTCTTCAACATCACGCCGACCGTCCTCGCCAGTGTAACGCATGAACACGACGTGCGACGGCGCCGGCAGCATGCGGTAAGCGCCTTCTCGCGCGCGCATGCGCTGGCTCGCCACGCTGCCGATCGGATGAGCTTCCCCGCGCGAATCGATGCGTACCAACTCGGCTCGGCCGTCCTTCATCGACCTTTGAGCCTACACCGGCACTATGGCGTCGAACAGTCTCAGCGCAGTTCGGCGACAGTGGTTCCGAACATTCGCTCCAAACCACCCAAAAAAGTGTCGTTCGGCGTGACGCGCGTGCCTTCGAGATCGAGCACCGCTTCGGCGCCCTCCCCGAGCGCAAGCACGAGCTCGACCGCGCACGGCCCGGGCGACGCTTGAAGCAGCACTTTGAGCGCTTCGAAGTCGCGGCGCGCCGTGCGATCCGCGTCGAGCTTGATCGTCACCGAGCGCGTCGCTTTGAGCGCTGCGTCCGACAAGAGCTCGACGCTGTCGACCAAGAGCGTCGCTTCGCGCTCTTCGTCCGGCTCTTCCGTCATGGGGAAGCTCACTTTGCCGTTCAGCAGCACCGGATCGCCGGAGGTCAAAAGATGCGCGTACGTATCGATGCGATCGCCGCGAACCTTTGCCTTCACGCGGCCGTACATGTCTTCGATCTCGAAGAATGCAGCGCGACCGCCAGTGCCGCTCTTGAACAGCTTTTCCTGGTAATTTTCGACGATGCCGGCGACAGACACCATCGACCAAGCCTCTTCGCTCGAGACCTTGGTCGAGAACACGACGCCGAGCCGCCCGAGCTTGCTCTGATAGCGAAACAAGGGGTGCCCGGAGACGTAACAGCCGAGCGCCTCGCGCTCTCGCTTGAGTAGCTCGATCTTGTCCCACTCGGCGGCAGGCGGATAGTCGTCCATCGGCGTGAGTGCTTTGTGCCCGTTGCCGTTCGAACGCGACGCGCTCTGCTCGAAGATACCGAACATCGTGGCTTGGCCGCGCTCGCGATCGCGGCTCGCGCTGCGCGAGCGCTCGAGCGCGCGATCGATCGCGGCGTATGCCCGTGCGCGGCTCACTCCCATGGGTTCGAGCGTGGAGTCGAAAGCGCCGCACTGGACCAACGCCTCGAGCACGCCTTTGTTGAGCTTCTTCGCGTCGACGCGCGTGGCGAAATCGAACAAATCGCCGAACGGCCCGGACGTTTTGCGCGCCTCGAACATCGTCTCCAGCGCGGCCTCGCCGACGCCGCGCACCGCGCCGAGCCCGAAGCGCACTTGCGGCCCGTGTCGATCTCGCAGCCGGCCCGCAGAGCGCATCGGCCCATCACCCTTCGGGTGTGCATAGACGACCGAGAAATCGGTCTCGCTCGCGTTGATGTCGGGTGGCAACACCGCGACGCCCCAAGCTCGCGCCTCAGCGATCGTGCGCACGACTTTTTCGATCTTGTCTTTGTCGGCGGTGAGCACGGCGGCGAAGAACTCGCACGGATAGTGCGCCTTCAAGTACGCCGTTTGATACGTGATCAGCGCATACGCCGCGGAGTGGCTCTTGTTGAAGCCATACGAAGCGAAGCCTTCGATCTCCCGGAAGATCGCCGTCGACTGCTCGACGCTAACGCCGTTTTTTTCGGCGCCTTCGACGAAAGCCTGGAGCTGCTTGTGCATCTCCTCGGCCTTCTTTTTGCCCATCGCGCGCCGCAAGAGATCGGCGCCGCCGAGCGTGAAGCCGGCGAGCTGTTGCGCGATCTGCATCACCTGCTCTTGATAGACGGGCACGCCATAGGTTGGCGCGAGCACGTCGTCCACGAGCGGGTGCAATTTGCGGATCGCTTTTTTGCCGTGCTTGCTGCCGATGAAATCGTCGATCATGCCCGTGCCGAGCGGACCCGGACGGTACAGCGCTACTGCGGCGACGATGTCTTCGAAGCAATCGGGTTTGAGCCCGCGTAGGAGCTGCTGCATGCCGCTCGATTCGAGCTGGAACACTCCGGTCGTTTCACCGCTGGCAATCAGCGCGTACGACTCTTTGTCTTCGAGGGCGATCTTCGCGAGCACGAGCGGATTGTTCTTGCGATCGGGCCGCGCGTTGACCAGCTTTTCGGCGATGTCGATCACCGTCAGCGTCTTCAGCCCCAAAAAATCGAATTTGACGAGGCCGGCCGCCTCGACATCGTCTTTGTCGTACTGAGTGACGATGGTGTCGTCGCTTTTGAAGCACGGCACGTGATCAGCGAGCGGGCCTTCGCTGATCACCACACCGGCGGCGTGCATGCCGGCGTGGCGCGTGAGGCCTTCGAGCTTGCGGCTCTGTTTGATCAGCTCGCTGATGCGCTCGTCGCTGTCCGCGAGCGCTTTGAGCTTCGGCTCGACCTCGAGCGCTTCGTCGATCGTATACATGTTACCATGGCCCTTTTCGGGCACCAGGCTCGCGATGCGCTGCGCTTCCGGCGCAGGAATCGCCATCGCGCGCGCAACGTCTTTGATCACGCTGCGCGCCTTCAAATTCTGAAACGTCGCGATCTGTCCGACACTCTCGGCGCCGTAACGCTGCGAGACATAGCGAATCACTTCATCTCGCCGCGCCATGCAAAAGTCGACGTCGAAATCCGGCATGCTCACGCGCTCCGGATTCAGAAAGCGCTCGAACAGCAAATTGTACGGCAGCGGATCGAGCTCAGTAATACCGAGCGAGTACGCGACGATCGAGCCCGCGCCCGAGCCGCGTCCTGGCCCCACCGGAATGCCGCGCGCCTTCGCTTCGCGGATGAAATCCCAGACGATCAAGAAGTAGCCGGGGTATTTCATGCCCACGATCACGTCGAGCTCGCGATCGAGCCGCTCGTAGTACGTGGTCTCGTTGACGGTCTTGCCGAGCCGCCGGAACTCGGCGAGCCGCTCTTTCAAGCCTTCGCGCGACACGTGTCGGAAGTAGCCGTCGGTGTCGTAGCCCTCGGGCACTTTGAAATGCGGCAGCATGGGCTTGCCGAGCTCGAGCTTCAGCCCCGAGCACATTTCGGTAACGAGGAGCGTGTTCTCGATCGCTTTTGGCAGCGCCGAGAACGTCTGCACCATCTCCTCTTGGCTCTTCAGGTACATCTCGAAGCTGCCGTGATGCAGCGGCTCGGCTTCGCTGAAGGTGCGGCCTTGACGCACGCACTCGAGATAGATGTGCGCCTGCCCGTCGTCCTTGCTCATGAAATGGACGTCGTTGGTGGCGACGAGCGGCAAATTCAAGCGATCGGCGGCTTTGACCAGCACGTCATTGACTACTGCTTGCTCGGGAAAGCCGTGATCTTGTAGCTCGACGAACACGTGACCCGGCGCGAACGTGTCGCGGAGCTCGGCCAAAATCGGCTCGCCGCTGTCGACCCCGTATTCGAGCACGCGCTGCGCGGCGACGCCGCCGAGGCACCCCGTGAGCGCGATCAAACCCTGGTTGCGCTCGGCGATTTGCGCCATCGTGATGGCCGAACCGTGCGCGCTCGCCGAACGCAGATGGCCTTCGGAAACCAGCCGAATCAAGTTCTTGTAGCCCTCGCTCGTCGCGGCGAGCAGCACCAGATGGTCGAACGACGCGGAGGCGTCTTTGCGCACGACGTTCACTTCGCAGCCGACGATCGGCGTAAGCCCTTGCGCGCGAGCGGCGTTGTAGTGACGGATCGCGCCGTACATGTTGGCGTGATCGGTGAGCGCGATCGCGCGCATGCCTTGCGATTTGGCGCGCTTAGCGAGGTCGTCGAGCTTCACCGCGCTCGTCAGGAACGAGTACTGTGAATGAACGTGCAGATGAACGAACTCGCGCGCCACGAGCTCGTGACTTACCACTCATTCGCCAGCGCACGCGCCGTTCCCGCTCGGCCCGGCCATTCGACCTAAAAAATCAGCAACCCAATATACATTTCCCAGTTGAACAGAACTCGACCCTGCCTCGTCGATCGCCCTGTTACACCGTAATTACTCGCTGGCCTGAGTCCTGCGCTTGCATCGCGCCGGGCATTTGGACTAGCGATTGGCCCCATCGTCAGGGGAATTACCCGAGTCCGGCTCGGCCCATACACCTAGAGTTAGTGGAGGAATTGCAAAAATGTCTCGTAAGACCGCGTTCGTGATCACGCTTGGCAGCGTTGCTTTGGTGGCGTCGATGCTCTCGGGTTGCAAGGGCTCGGCCTCGTTCAACGCGGGCACCGAACCCGCCGCTGCGCCGCCCGCACCGCCTCCGCCGCCTCCACCGGCTCCTGCCGTTGCAGCGCCGGCGCCCGCTCCGGTTGCCGTGGCACCGAAGTCCTCCGCGACGATCTCCGGCGACAAAGTTTCGATCCCCGGCGAGATTGAGTTCGACACCGGCAAAGCCACCTTCAAAGCCGGTGGCGGCAGCGACGCCGTGATCGATCAACTGAAGAAGTTCATGGACGAAAACCCGAAGGTCACCAGGCTTCGCATCGAAGGCCACACGGACAACGTCGGCACCGAGGACGCGAACCTCAAGCTCTCCGGTGAGCGCGCGCTCGCCGTGAAGAACGCGGCGATCGCCAAGGGCGTCGCAAAAGACCGCCTGATCGCCGTCGGTTTCGGCCCGAAGAAGCCGATCGCCGACAACACCAGCGAAGATGGACGCGCCAAAAACCGCCGTACCGAGTTCCGCATCGCCGAACTCGGCGGCAAGAAGTACCTCGGCCTCGATGCGGCCGGTGGCGGCAAAGTCTTCGAATGAAGCCACGCGCCGAAAGCTCACGCTGACGGCAGCCACGTGAAAGCGGCCGGGCTCGCGCATGACAAGGCGCGGCTCGGCCGTTCGCTTTTTTGCGGCCCAAACTATTCGAAGCGCGCACGCGGCGTGCTATGGCATCGCCGATGCGAGTCGGACTGCGTACGCGACCAAGCCACGGCGTGTCGAGCCTTTGCTTGGCTTTTTTTGTGGGGGTCGCCTTGAGCGCCTCTAGCGTCGCGTGCAACGGCACGCCCGCGGATCTGCGCGTGTGGCGACCGACCGATCACGACCACACCGAAAACCCCAACGTCGACCAAGTTCAAGTCACCGACGCCGGCTCCTCCGAACCCGGCCATGGCCTCGACGACGTCACGATCGTCGCTTGGCAACAAAACTGCACGAGCTGCCACGGCACGCTCGGTCGCGGGGACGGCCCGCAAGGCCCAATGGTCCACGCCGCCGATCTCTCACGCTCCGATTGGCAAGCCAGCGTGACGGACGAACAAATCGCAGAGACCATTCGTCAGGGTCGCGGTCGCATGCCCGGCTTCAATTTACCGGACGCGACGATCGAGCGCTTGGTCGCACTCGTGCGCATGCTCGACGCCAATCGCATGCATCACGCGATGGCCGCAGCCAGCGCTGCGGCCGCGAGCGCGAACAGCGCCGCGCCCGCCGCAAAAGCGAGTAGCGCGCCCGCCACGCGAGCCAAAGGCAATTGACGGCAGAGTGGCTCGCGCGAGGGAGCGTCGTACGCCGCTTGGCGACGCGCGCGATCGTAATTTTCGGCGCGGTCTGGCTCGGCGGCATCGCGATGCGCTCGCTGCCCCACGACCAAGTGCTGCTCTTCCCCGTCGGCTCGGTGTTCCCGAACGCGACGCGCTTCGCCGCATCTTGGCGGCAAGCCGGTGATAAGGAGTCTCGCGGCGGCGTGACACTCACCTTCACGACGCCGCCGCCGCTACAGATTCGACAGCACGCGAGTTTACCGAACGGCGACTATGTAGTCAGCATCGAAGTCACGGCTCGAGAGTTCGACGAACGCGCGAAAGATCCGCAAATAGCCGCGCGAACCGCGCAAGTTTCCCGAGGCGGCGGAGGAATGCAGACAAATATCGAGCGCCGCGTTACGCTGGCCGGTGGTGAGACGACGATCGCGCTCGCCGCTGGTGGCTTCTGAGTGACTCATCCCGTGCCCTCCTCCGAGATCGCGACCCGAGCGCAACCGCTGCTCGGCGCGCAATCCGATGAGCTCCTCCTCGTCGTCGTGAGCGGCAGCGCGCGCGGCAAGCGCGTGAAGCTCGGCGAAAAGCTCACCGTCGGAAAGGCCGCCGACAACGACTTGGTCTTGCCGGACGACACCGTCTCCCGCCATCACTGCGAGCTCGAGCGCACGCCGAACGGCGTGGTCGTGCGCGATCTCGGCTCCACCAATCACACCCGCGTCGGGCGCACCGCCGTGCGCGAGGCCGTGGTCGAATCCGGCTCCACCATCGTCGTCGGCAGCGTCGAGCTCCTCTTGCGCGGCGAGCCCAATCGCACGCAAGTTTTACCGAGCGAAGCCACGAGCTTCGGCGAAGCGCTCGGCACGAGTTTGCCGATGCGCCAGATCTTCGGCGTGCTCGAGCGCATCGCGCCGACCGATGCGTCGGTCTTGCTCGAAGGTGAAACCGGCACCGGCAAAGACGTGCTGGCTCGCTCGATCCATCAAACGAGCGCCCGCAAGGATCAGCCCTTCGTCGTCGTGGATTGCGGCGCGGTCAGCTACAACTTGATCGAGAGCGAGCTCTTTGGTCACGAGCGCGGCGCGTTCACCGGCGCGGTCGCCGCGCGCCAGGGCGCCTTCGAGATCGCTGGCCGCGGCACCGTATTTTTGGACGAGGTCGGCGAACTGCCGCTCGACGTGCAGCCGAAACTCCTGCGCGTGCTCGAGTCCGGCGAGTTCCGACGCGTCGGCGGCAACAAGACGCTGCACGCCGAATCCCGCATCGTAGCCGCCACCAAACGAAACCTGAAAGAAGAAGTCGAGCGCGGCAAATTTAGGGAGGATCTCTATTTCCGGCTTTCGGTCGTACCGATTACGGTGCCGCCGCTACGCACGCGCCGTGAAGATGTGCCGGCCCTAGTCGAGCAGTTTTTGGATCTGGCGCGCAAGCGCGACCCAGCAGCGTCCGCGATCTCACTCACGCGCGAAACCGTGAGCGCGCTCGCGGCGCATGACTGGCCAGGCAACGTGCGCGAACTCCGCAACGTGCTCGACCGCGCGATTTACATCGCGACTGCCGGCGGCGAGCGCGAAATCCGTTTGGTCGATCTGCCCGTTTCGCCCGGCTCGATCATGGGCAGCCAACCTTCAGCGGGGAATGCAGGGTATCCAGCCTTCGAAGCCGAAAAGAGCTATCGCGAAATCCGCGCGGATTTCGAGGCCGAGTTCGAGCGTCGCTACGTCGCCTGGCTGCTCGATCGGCACGGCGGCAATATCAGCGCCGCGGCGCGCGAAGCCAAAATGGATCGTAAGCATTTGTACGATCTGGCGCGTAAGCGCGGCCTGCGCGGCGATCGCTAAAAGCTCATCGCAGCGCGCACCGAGTCTCAGAATTCGCCCTGCACCCCGAGTGACCACAGCAGCGCGAGTGTGTCGTCCGGCGCTCTGCCGCCGAGCGTGAAATCGTGCAGATTGGTCTTGAGCGCATCGAACCCAACCGAACCGGACAAACTCAAAAATAGACCTGCCACGCGCGCGCCGGGCCGGCCTTCTTTGGTCGCCAAGAGGCGGCCGCCAAGCAAATAGCTCGAGAGCGGCGAGAGCTCGCGATCGCCGCTCCAGTATTGGCCGCGCGGGCCGGTCGCCGGCTCACCGCCAGTGTAATCATCGCTCCAAAAGACCGCGCCTGTTTGCGTGTAGTAGCGTCCACGCACGAGCAGCCTGAGCCACGGAAACATATACTTTTCCCCGTCGAGTTCGTAGGTTTGGCCGAAGATCGCCCAAGTGTCGCGGTAGAAGCGCACGTTGGCCGAAAGCGCGGCCTCGAGGCTCCGCACGTAGTACTTCCCGCGTAGGGCGATCGCACCACGGCCGCGATTTTCCGGATGATTCTCCAGCGCTTGATCGCCGGCCGGCGCGATCACCACCGAGCGATAGGGATTGCCCAAAAACCCATTTTGCAATGAGGCGCTGAGCACCGCTTGCGTCGCAAACTCCGGCGTCCAAGTCTGGGTCCACGCGATCTGAAAGTTATTCAAGTTGATGTCGCGGCTGGCTCGATTCTTCGCGTTCGTGAAACAGCCGGTCGAGTTGTCCAGCGCGAGGCGCGTCGACGGCGAATCGCTGTCCAAGAACGCGGTGGTGCAAACCTTGTCGAAGCCGCGCCCGTAGCCGAGCTCGATTTGGGTATTCTTCTGCAAAAAATCCGTGCCCGCCGAGACCGCGAACGAATTGGAACGATAGTCGTGCTCGGTGCCGTACGTGTAGCTGCCGCTCAGATGGGTGTTTTCGCGCGTCACGGTGAAGCCACCGGTCAGCGCATGACGCAGGTCGGAAAAGTGCGTCGCCGAGGTCACGATGTCGACCGCGCTGAGGCGCCCACCTTTGAGCGACTCGCTCGCGCCGGACACGATGTCCGCCTCGTAGTTGCCCGTAACGGTGAGCCAGTTGGACGGCGAAACCGCGAGCGTCGCGCTCGGATTGATCACGGTCAATTTGCTGCGCGCCGAAGGCTCCACGAATAGCGCCGAGTTCAAATCGAGAGACGCCACCTGGGCGCTCGCCGGCGGAGCCCATAGCGCGAGCGCCGCAGCGAGCGGTACGCCGAGCACCAAGCGCACGAGCGCGGAGACGGCCACACGAGGAAGCATCGAACCGAGCACGTCAGTTGCAGCCGCAGCCGCCTCCCTTCACTGAACCGCCGCCGGTCGAACCTTCACGGTTGTCGAGCGCGTGGTCGAGCGCGGCCTGGTCCGCCGACTGATCGTCGAATTGCATCGTCGGATCAGCGAGCACGGCGCGCTGCTCGGGCCGCACGGTGGCGCAACCCGCGCTCGCGACCACGAGCAATAGCGCGAACGCTGCGCATCCGATTTTGATTAGGCTCGCTTCCGCACGTTGGTCGACCATCGCCTCGTCCTTTGCTGCTCAGAAGTAAGTTCCGAGCCCTCCGATGTACGTCTGCACGTTCTGATAGGCGTCCTCGTTGTAGAGCACCATGTTCGTCGCTTCGAGCCGGAACAGGATGCGCCAGCGGAGCGACACCAAGAGCCCGCCGCCCGCGCGCGCCTGAAACCAATTGCGCGCTAGCCGCACGCCGGTTTCGTCTTTGGGTTGTTCATGCATGCCGCCTGCGCCGAGCGTGACGAACGGCGCGATTGCCCAGTCCGGCGCCAAATTCAACGTGCCAGAGATGCCGTACACGGTACGCCGGCTGTCGTTCTTCAAAGCCAAACCGATGAACGGTTCGAACGCGATCGCCGGCGCCAGCACATAGGCAGGTTTCAACTCGACGTAGCCGTCGCCGTCGTAGAGCCCAGCCATCAGGGCAAAGCCGCCCTTGGCTTGTTGCAACGCAGGCGGCGCGAAGAAGCCCGGCTTTGCCGGAGCATCCGGTGCATCCTCATTCACCGCAACCGCTTCGACCGTGTCGCCGAGCACGTACGCCGTGCGACCGTCCGGCATCGCCACTTGCAGCCAGAATCCGGAGGTCTCGCGAGTCTGGATCAGAAATGTTTCGCCGCGGTGCGCGTGGTAAATCACGCGATGAGAAACACCCGGCCCGGCACGAAGATCGGTTTCAGCGACGATCACACGGGCAAATGCATCTTCTTCGTCCGACGAAGCCGCGTGCGCCGTGCGTAGCGGAAGCACCAAAGAAGCGACGAGCAGCGCTGTGAGCAGGATTCTCATTGATGCGAAAACTGCGTTGCCCACTGGCTGATGGCGTCCGCGTCCGACGAACTCAAATCGAAAATTTTGCGAGGATGCGCTTGGTTTTGCGTCGGTCGCTGGAGGAGCGGCGCAAGATCGGGATCGCGCTTCATGCGCGCTTGCGAGGTTTGGTAGTTGTTTTGCGCCGCCTCGGGGATATTCGTGGTCATCGGTACGACCCCGCCGTTGCAGCTGTCGCTCACGCGCGGCGGCATATAGTCGGTCAAACGGTACGCGGTGGCAGTGAAGTGGCAGCCGCCTGGCGGATCGCCCTTGCTGGGATCCCCGGTCCCACAGCTGTTCGCGAACAGCACCGGTTCGACCTTGCAGTAGAAGTACTTGTCGTCGAACACGATATCGGCGACCTCGAAATCAGCTCCTGGATCGACCGTGGTCGGAAGCAGCCCGTGGTCGCCGCAGCCCGCCTGCACGAGCCCGAGCAGGCCCAGCAGCGCGAGCAAACCAGCCCCGGAGCTGCGACGAGTTTGCACGGTCGCCCACGCTAACAAAACTCTTCAAGTCGCGGGCATGGATCCCGTAGGCCACACAGTCGGCCGGTATTTTAGGGAGTCCATGCACCCACATAAATAACTTGGCGAGTCGGAAACGCTTGAACGCGACGCGAGGCGCCGCTAACAGTTTGCCCTCCCATCGTTGGTGTAGCATTGTAACCTATATCAGCTTACCTTACCTCACCTTGGTCTGATTTCTCTTGCTCCGCTGAGCAACCAAAACGCGACTCAGCGCCTCATCCTTCCGGAGACCCAAGAATGAAGTTGAATCCGTGGTACCTCGTAGCCCCGATCCCGGTCGCTTTGATGGCTGCGAATGGCCCGTTCGGCGCGCAGCTGGCGGTGCTGGGCGTTACCCTCGGCATCTTTTTCGGCACCCTCGCGCTTGGTCGTCCAGCGCCGGGTAGCGCGACGACGACGAACCACTGACTCAACCCGATAGCGAGCCGCCGCGCTCTGGAGAGCGCAACAGCCAACCACCTCGCCTCAAGCGCATCGAGGATCTTGCGCTACACGATGTGGAGGCGCTGCGACTCATTTTGAGCGGCGGGTCCGTGATCGATTGGCATCGGCTGAATTTGAGCGGTGCGGACGCGGCCCGACGCTTCCTGGAAAATCACGAGCTTTACCTCGATCAACCCAAAGATCGCGCCTTCATCGATCACGTGAAGCGTGAAGCGATTAGCTATCTCAGGCGTCACTTCAAGTTTGCGATCCCAAAGCCTGTCGAGAGCGCGACTATCGAGGAACTCCTTCTCCTCGCGTCGAGCAGTGGTCACCGTCAACTCTGCGCCTGCACGATCCTGAAGACGGTCCAGATCATCAATCACATGGCCGGGCGCGAGCTCTTGTTTCGCCTGCCCGTGAGCGATCGTGACCTTTTTCACCTGGTCGAAGAGAAGGTCTACCGCGTCGTCGGCACGATGCTGAGTGAAGGGTTTCCGATCACCGAGTTCATCGGCGGCCGAAAGAACCTCGACTCCACGTACACGAAGCTGCTCTCGAAGCCAGAAGCCACCGCGGCTGCGCTCTACGACAAGCTGCGCTTCCGGATCGTGACGAAGACTCCCGATCACATCTTACCGGTGCTGCATTACCTGACCGAGCAGCTCTTCCCGTTCAACTATGTCGTGCCGAAACAGAGCACGAATACCATCTTTCACTTTCGTAGTTACTGCGATCGCCAACCACATCTCGCGCAGATGGTGAAGGATTTTCAAGGCGAGCTCGACGACGTGCTATTGCCCACCGATAACCGCTTCAGCGCGCCG
Source organism: Polyangiaceae bacterium (assembly GCA_036500245.1). Classification (GTDB taxonomy): domain Bacteria; phylum Myxococcota_A; class Polyangia; order Polyangiales; family Polyangiaceae; genus PMG-095. Next base: position 18,017 of record DASYCL010000061.1, read on the forward strand.
ACTTACCGCGTGATCCAGTTCGTGACGGACGTGCCGGTGCGAGTTCCGCCACACTTGATGGAGCTTGCGCCGCCGGGCTCCGAGAACCTCGGACCGATCGTTTATATGCTGTGCGAGTTCCAGGTTCTCGACGCCGAGAGCGAAGCGGCCAACGAAACCGGCGAAGCCAGCCACGACGCCTATAAGCAACGCCAGCGCGCGGCTGTCTTTCGGCGGCTCCGCCGCGGCTCGCAGGCCAGTTGAAACCCGGAAAGTAGCGGGCGCGGCTCGGTTGCCACACCCTAGACCGACAAATTCGACCACGCCGTGCGGAACGGACGCCGAAACCGGCTGAGCTCGCCCGAAAAATGCGATAGGAGGGGCGCATGCGACTCCACAGCGCGAAGGTGCCTCAAATCGCGGCCGATATGGTCAAAGCGCTCCTTGCCGACGGCGAAGTCGAGAGCAATTCCCCGAAGGAAGTCGCGCTCGATATCGAGGCAGTGCTGAACCAATACATTCGGGACGAGCAGGAAGTCAGCGACCAAGCCAAGTCGGTGCTCGCCGCGCGCAGTCTGCCGCAGACCGAATACAACCGGATCCGGAAGCTCGTCGCCGAAGAGCGCAAGATCAAGCTCGGTGAAGATGCGATCGACTACCTTTTGGATCAATTGCTCGAGATGCTGATGCACTCCGCCAACGTGGAAGAGATCTTCGTCGAAGACTACGTGCTGCGCCGCAAGATGCGCGACCCGCTACGCCGGCAGTTCGCCGAAGACGAAGCCATCGAGCAACAGATCCGCGGACAGCTCAAGCATGTCCAAGAAGGCACCGCCGTGTGGGAAGTCGAATACCGCCGCATGACGGAGGAAATCAAGCGCCGCAAAGGCTTGTGAGCCCACGTGCGAAGCATGACGGGGTTCGGCGTGGGCGACGCCCTGCTCGGCGACGGGCGGGTGACGGTCGAGCTACGCGCGCTGAACCACCGATTCTTGGACGTGCGCGTGCGCGTGCCCGAAGAACTCTCTGATCAAAGCTTCTTCGTCGAGCAGTTGGCGCGCGAGAATTTGGCGCGCGGGCGCTTCGACATCGGGGTGCGGATGGAGGGCGCGGCCTTGCCCCCGCCGCGCTTTTCGATCGAACGAGCGCGCGCGCTGTATCAAGGGCTAGTGCTCTTGCGTGACGAGCTCGCGCCCGGGACGGAGCTGCCCATCACCGCCGTCAGCGGCATGCCCGACTTGGTCACGACGCCGACGACCGCGGACTCCGAAGGCGCGCGATCGGCGCTGCGTGCGGCTTTCGATGCCGCGCTGCGCCGTCTCGACGAAATGCGACGGCGCGAAGGCGACGCCCTGGCGCGCGAGCTTCGAGCCCGGCTCGACTCGGCGCGCCGACTGCGGGCCACGATTTCCTCTCGTGGCGGTGAATTGCTCGAAGGCTACCGCGGACGCTTGCGCGACCGCTTGGAACGCTTACTCACCGAATCCGGGCTTCAGCTCGACTCGGCGCGGCTCGAAGCCGAAATCGTGATTTTGGCGGATCGCAGCGACGTGACCGAGGAATTGGTGCGATTGGACTCCCATTTCGACCAGTTCCAAAAGTTGCTCGAGGCGGATGGCCCCGTCGGCAGGCGACTCGACTTTCTGCTGCAGGAAATCGGCAGGGAATCGAATACAATTGGGGCTAAGAGCCAAGATGCGCCGATCGCCCATTTGGTCGTCGAGATGAAGGCGGAGCTCGAGCGCATCCGGGAGCAAGTCCAGAATGTCGAGTGAAGGGCCGCTACCGCTGATCGTTTCGTCGCCTTCGGGTGCCGGGAAAACCACGCTCACGACGGCTTTGCTCAAGCAGATTCCGGAGCTTCGCTTCAGCGTTTCACACACCACGCGCAAGCCGCGTCAGAACGAGCAGGACGGGCGCGAGTATCATTTCGTCGATCGCGCCGAGTTCGTGAAGCTGATCAAAGACGGCGCATTTCTCGAGTGGGCCGAAGTGCATGGCAACTTGTACGGCACCGGCTCCGCCGAGCTCGCGCGCAATCGCAGCGCGCGCGGCATCATTTTCGACATCGACCATCAGGGCGCACGCCAAATCAAAAGCGCCGAGCCCGACGCGGTCGCGGTCTTCATCTTGCCGCCCACGATGGCCGTGCTCGAGCGGCGACTGCGCGGTCGCGCGAGCGAAGACGAAGAAACCGTGCAGCGTCGTTTCGGGGTCGCGCTGCGCGAAATCGAACACTATGGGCTCTTCGACTATGTGCTCGTGAACGAGGACCTCGAAGAAGCCACTAAGCAATTGGTGTCGATCTTTCGCGCCGAGGAATGCAGGCGACATCGCGCAGCGCGTCACGCCGAACGGCTATTGGCCGAAGGGCGCGGCTTTGGCGGATCCACGCCGCCCGGCTGAGAAAAAATCCCTTGGTTTTTTGGGGCCCCTGGCATATCCGGCCAGGTCCCGCATGGAAAGAAAGCGCATGACCACCAAACCCCGTGAACAAGCGGCTCCGGTACTGATCGTCGGTTCGATGGCGTTCGACGATCTCGAATTGCCGAGCGCGAACGAGAAAGACGTCGTTGGCGGGTCAGCGACGTATGCCGCATTTTCCGCTGCGCTCTTCGCGCCGGTGCAGATCGTCGCCGTAGTTGGCTCGGATTTTCCGGAGCATACGCTCGGGGCGCTCAGCAAGCGCGGCATCGATGTCTCGGGCGTCGAGCGCGCCGCGGGCA
>DASYCL010000062.1:0-3902 GCA_036500245.1 Polyangiaceae bacterium
AAGACCGCGAGAGCCGGCAAGCTCAAGATCACATTTCCGGCCATTACGATGTGCCAGCGTACGCCGGTGCCTTGTTCGCGGAGTAGCGCGATCGCGAGTGGCAGGGTGCGTGCGTGATCGTCGGTGGTGAGTACGAGCGGCCAGAAATAGTCGTTCCAATGGGAAACGAAGCTGAACAAGAATAGCGAAACCAGCGTCGGGCGGAGCAGGGGCGCGAGCAGGCGATAGACGATGTAAAGCTCGCTCGCGCCGTCGATGCGCGCGGCTTCGATCTGGGAATCCGGCACGCTCAGCAAGGCTTGTCGCACCAAGAACGTGCCGAGCGCGCTGACGCCGAATGGCAAGATCAGAGCACTCAGCGTGTTGACCAAGCCAACCTCCGCGAGCAGCGAAAAAACCGGCACGAAACGCACCTGGATCGGCACCAGCAAGGTCGAAAGCACGAGCACGAACGCCAGGCGCTTGCCGCGAAAGCGCAGCTTGGCAAGCGCATAACCCGCGGGCAATGCGAGCGCGATTTGCAGCGTGGCGATGGAGAGCGCCATCACGCTGGTGTTCAGGAAGTAGCGCGCGAGCGGTAGCGAGCGAAACACTTCGCGATACGCTTCGAGCGAAGCATGCGCGGGCCAAAATGAAGCCGGCGCGGAGATGATCTCGGCGAGCGGTTTGAGGCTCGTCGTAGCCATCCATAAATAAGGGAAGAGCCAAATCACCGCGACCACGCCAAGCACGAGATTCGCGGCCCATTGCGGCAGCGCGCGGCGCGACGAAGCCGCCGGATTCAAGCCGTTTCCTCGCTGCGAAAAAGACGAAACTGGAGCGCGGTGAGCAAGAGCAGAATCGCGAAAAAGACCACCGCTTCGGCGCTCGCCCGACCAACTCGTAGATCGAGAAAGAGCTGCTCGTAGATCGCGTAGACGAACACCGTGGTCGAATGCACGGGGCCGCCTTGGGTCATCACGCGCACGACGTCGAACAGCTGGAAGCTCGCGATGAAGCTCGTGACCGTGACGAACAGCGCGGTCGGGCGGAGTAGCGGCCAAGTCACGCGAAAGAAGCGCGCGCTTGGCGTCGCGCCGTCGAGCTCGGCGGCTTCCAAGACGGAGCTCGGGACGTCTTGGAGCCCCGCGAGGAACAAGACCAATGCGTAACCCGTGATCTTCCAGATCGTGACTCCGGCGACGGCCCAGGGCGCGAGCGCGGGCGAGCCGAGCCAATTGGGTGCGCGAGCGGACGAGAACCAATGCCAAACGCGGGTAAAAGGGCCGGCATCGGCATCCAGCATCCACAAGAAGAGCAACGCAACGCTGACCCACGATACGACGTACGCGCTGAACACCGCCGCGCGCACGAACCCCGCAAAGCGCCCTGGACGATCGAGCAGCACGGCGAGCAACAAGCCGGCGATGCTCGACCCAGCTACGACCGCGGCGCTGATCGTCAGAGTCGTGACGAAGGTTTGCCAGAGCTCACCCGAGCGCGCGAGCGCGCGGTAGTTGCCGAGCCCGACGTAACGCTCGGGCGTGAGCAGATCCCAACTAAAAAAACTCTGTCGAACCAAGACGCCGAGCGGGAACAGGAAAAACACGAATAGGAAGAGCAACGTCGGAAACAGCATGAAATACGGGTCACGCGCGTGGCTCGGTTTCATGTTGGGTCCAGCGCCAAGCTGCGCGCGTCCGCGAGCAGGGCTTTCGGATCGCGCCCCTCGATCACCGCGCTCTCGAGCCGCGGCTGCACGATTTCACGCTGCAAGCGAAATAGCTCCGTCGACCACGGCCAGGGTTCGGCGACCGCGAGTTGGTCGAGCGCGACCGCGTCGTTCGGGTGTGCGGCGTAGTAGCCGCGCTGCCGAAGCTCGCTCACGGCGCTGCGCGTGACCGGGATGTAACCCGTGCGGGTGGACCATTCGATCACCTGAGCAGGGGCGTGCATGAAGCGCAGAAAGCGCGCGGCAGCGGCTTTTTCCGCGCTCGGCGCGCCGCGCAGCACGATCCAAAAGGTGCCGCCCGTCGGCACCGCGGCGCGCTTTTGAGCGGGCAGCGGCGCGGCCACGACTTTGAACGGCGCATGCGCCTCGAGGTACTTGAGGAAGGCCGTCGACGACCAGATCATCGCCACGCGGCCCGCCAAAAAATCCTGATTGCACTGTTCCCAGGCATTGTAGTCGCGACCCGGCGGTGGCTTCATCAAGCCGCGCTGCACGAGATCTTGCCAGAACTCGAGGGCTTCGACGCCGGCTTCGTCCCCGAGTGAGACGCGACCGTCGGACTCCACCACTCGACCTCCGGCTTGCCCGACCAAGGCGACCCAAAACCACCAATTGATCGGGCAACCAAAGCCGAAGCGCGCGTTCGGCAGCGTGAGCTGCTGTGCGGCGGCGCGGAGCTCCGACCATGTGCGCGGCGCGGCGAGGCCTGCGCGCGCGAATAGTTCGCCGTTCAAATACGCGATCGGCGTCGAGCGATTGAACGGCAATGCCACGAGCGGCCGCGCGTCGCCGCCGATCCAGGAACGCGCTTGGCCGAGCTCAGGGATCAAGTCGAGCTCGCGGAGTTCCGGATATTGCGAGAGTGGCTCGAGTACGCCGGCTTCGGCCAAGTACGGCACCACTTCGCCGACAACGTGGCTCAGCGCGGGTGCGCAGTTCGCGGCAATCGCAGTGCGCAGCTTGGCCAAGCCCTCGAAGTAGTCGCCCTGATAAACGGCTTCGACGTAGTCGCGCGTCTGCGCTCCGTTGAAGCGGCGCACGAGCGCCTCGAGCACTTCGCGATTGGTGCCTCCGTAGCTGAACCAGAGCCGCACGCTCGTACGACCGCGCGGTACGCTTTCGACGCACGCGCCCGCGAAAGCGGCGCTGGTGAGGGCACTGGCGCGAATGAAAGTGCGGCGCGGAATCATCGGAGCAACGGCGAGCCGAGTGACGAGCGGGGACGGGCTCGCGCTCACCGTAGCCGTCGCGAGCGGAACCAGCTATAGCCCGAGCTTCCGAGCGCCGATACGCGCTTATCCGATGCTTCGATTGCCGCTCAGGTCTGCCGTAGTTTCTTGGTCACGCGCGGCATCGCGCAATCGTCACGCGGTCTTGCTCGCTGGCGTTGGGCTGCTCGCGGTCGCAGGTTGCGCCAAGCACGAAGCGACCAAACCCGAGGTTCGGCCGCCAGTGATCGCATCCGTGCCCGACGCTGCGCTCGCTTCGTCGATGCCGCCATCGTCCGCGCCGTCCGCGCTCGCTTCATCGTCTGCGGCTGTTCCCGATGCCGGCGCTCCGCTGGGGTGTCCGGCGGGCATGTCGCTCTTGCCCGGCGGATCGTTTTGGGTCGGCTCCGATCCGAGCGAACATTTTTCCGACGACGAAAGCCCGCGCTTTCGCACGACGCTCGCGCCGTTCTGCCTGGATCAAAGCGAAGTCACGGTCGCGGCTTATGCGGCGTGCGTCGCGAGCGGCGCGTGCACGCCGGCCGTGGCGTCGCACGGCCAATGCAATGCCGCGCATCACGATCGCCCCAATTATCCGATCAATTGCGTCACCTGGGCCCAAGCCGACGCGTTCTGCGCCACGCGCGGCGCGCGCTTGCCCACCGAGCCCGAGTGGGAGTTCGCCGCGCGTGGCGGCGCGCAATACTTGAAATATCCCTGGGGCGGCGCGCCGCCGGACGGACGCACGTGCTGGAAGCATGCCGGCGGTTCGTGCCAAACCAAAGCTTATCCGCCGGGCGCATTCGGCCTTTACGACATCAGCGGCGACGTCTGGGAATGGACCGACGACTGGTACGCCGCGTACCCTTGGCCGCCCGAAACCGGCTACGCGAAGGTGTATCGCGGCGGAAGCTGGAGCCGGCGCTTCGAAAAATGGATGCACACGCGGCTCCGCGATCGCGCGAACCCGCGCGACCAAGGCG
>DASYCL010000063.1:0-3050 GCA_036500245.1 Polyangiaceae bacterium
CAAAACGATGCCTTGCGGCAGCTCCTCGCGCGCGATGCGCAGTCCCTCGCGTCCGGACGAAGCGCTCAGCGCGCGCAGCCGGCGGCCGCGAATGATCTCGACGAGCTGCTCGGACAAAACCGGATCGTCCTCGATCACGAGCAGCGAGTCGCGCATCGCCGCGGCAGGCGCTCGGCTCGCGCTGCTCCTGACGCCGGCATGGCCCGCGCCGTTTGCGGCAGTCGCCGCGCGCGAGGGCGTGCTCGGTTCGGGAGTGGCGTTCGCCGGCGGCGCGCTCACGAGCGGCAAGTAGCAGGTGAACGTGCTGCCTTGTCCGGGCCGGCTCTCGAGCACGAGTTCGCCGCCGAGCAAGAGCGCAGATTCGCGCGAGATCGCGAGTCCGAGCCCGGTCCCCGCATAGCGGCGATTCGCGCGCGACTCGAGCTGCTCGAAAGGTGCAAATACACGCTCTTGCGCTTCTTTCGGGATGCCGATGCCGGTGTCCGACACGGCAAAGGCGATGCAGGCGTCACGCGATAAGTCGGGGCGCGAAATGGTCGCGCTCGGGTCCGGGCGCGCGATGCGCAGCGTGACCGCGCCGCGCTCGGTGAATTTGATGGCGTTGCCGAGCAAGTTCGTGACGATGCGCTCGACGCGCTGCGCGTCGGTCGTGATCGTTGCGGGCAGATCGGCGCCGAGTTCTACCCGCAAATCGAGGCCTTTTTCTTGGGCCAACGGCTCGAACACCCGGCGCGCGTGCTCGGCGAAGCGCGAAAGGTCGGTGATCTCGAGCTCGAGTTCCTGACGGCCGGCTTCGATTTTGGCCAGATCCAAGACCTGGTTGATCAGCGCGAGCAAGTCTTTGCCGGCGGCGTGAATCGTCTTGCAATACTCGACTTGTTTCTGCGTGAGGTTCGCGCCTTCGTTGTCGGCCAGCAAATGTGAGAGCAAGAGCATGCTGTTCAACGGTGTGCGCAGCTCGTGCGACATGTTCGCGAGGAACTGTGACTTGTACGAGCTCACACGGCCGAGCTCCTCGGCCTTCTGCTGCAAGCCGAGCCGCGCGCGTTCGAGTTCCGAGTTCTGGTCGCTCAGGATGTGGCGATGCTCTTCGAGCTCCGCATTGGCGACGCGCAGCTCCTCGTGCTGCGCCTGCAGCTCTTGGTTGCTGACTCTGAGCTCTTCTTCCTGCGCGCCGAGCTGCTCGGCCAACTCCTGGCTTTGTGAAAGCGCGGTCGCCAGCGCGGCGCGTGACGCCGCAGCTTGCAGCCCGACCGCCAGCATTTCTCGTACAGCCAGCAAGAGCTCGCGGACTCGCTCGCTACACGGCGCGAACAACGCGAGTTCGAGCACGCCCAAGCTCGTTTTCTCGCGTGCGAGCGGCAAAAAGACCAGCGTGCGCGGCGCTCCCGAACCGAGCCCGGAGCGCAGCTCGAAGTATTTTGCCGGCGGATCGTCGATCACGGTCAAACCGTCCGCGCGCGCGGCTTCGCCGAGCAGGCCGGACGCGAACGGCGCGCTTTGCGCCGCTTGGTCCAGAGCTTCGCTCGTCGGCGAAAACGCGTATTGCCCATAGAGGTGCAGTTCGTCGCGCTCGCGCCAGTAGAGTGCGCCAGCCACGGCTCCGACGTGGCGCGCCACGCTGCGCAAGGCGCGATCGGCGAGCTCCCTCGGCTCGAGATCGCCGCGCAACTGCTCGGCCGCCAGCGCGAGCCCTTCCTTCAACCAGTCGTCGGCCGCGCGGAGCTCGGCGAGCCGCTCCAAGTTTTCGGCCATTTGATTGGCTTCGCGCGCGAGTTTGCTCAGCTCGTCGATCTGAATCTGTCCGATCTTTTGACTGAAATCCCCTGTCGAAAAACGCGAAAAGCCCTTCGATAATCCGCGCACGGCGACAAGCACGCCGCGGCTCGTCGCAAAGGACACCCCCAAAACAAAAACCAGACCGAGCAAGCAAATGCCGATCCGAAAGCGGTCCGCGCGGCGCGTCTCGGCGAGCACCGCGGCGAAACCTTGCGCGAGCTCGCTGCGGCTGAGCCCGGTCGTGCGTTTGATCAGCTCGGTCGCTTTGTTTTGCTGCGCTTGCATGCGCGCCATCTCGTCCACGAGCGACTCGCCGGTTTCGCCCGCGATCAGCCGTTTCGAGACGTCTTGCGCGGAGTCGAAGTAGTCGTTCACGGCCCAGCGCACGAGCGAAGCGTCTGCCGGGCTCAATACTTTTGCTTCGCTCAAAATCTCGAAAATGTGGGTTCGGCGATCGAGCGTGGCCGCGAGCGCGGCGCTGTCTTGCGCGGCGACGGCGTCTTGCATCGCTTGACGCATGCCGTCGAACTCGCCGAGCAACTTCGGACCGAGCTCCAGTTTCGGGACCAAACGCTGTTCGACGTCGGTCAGCGCGCGCGTTTGCTGCAAGCCGAAAACGGCGCTGCCGATCAAAGTCGCGAGCAAGGCCAGGGCCGCGATGCCGACGATGAGGAATAGCTTGGCGCGGAGCGAATTGATCACGGTCGATCGCTCCTCATGGCAAAGTCGCCGCTTTCACGTGCTCGAGCTTGAAATTGCCGGACACGTAACCGAGCGCGCCGCGGTGCTTCGAGACATAGCTTGCCACTGCGTCGTCCGATTCGAGCTCGGGCGGCGGCAAATCCCGACCCGAGAAGATGCGCTGTTGCCAGTAGCTCTTCACCGCAGCAACCGAACGACCGAGCACGTGTTCGGAGAACGCGCGGCGTACCGGCGCGTCCGCGCGCTGATCGACGACGTGGATCGCCTCGCCATCACCCCAGCGCGTGGTGCGTTTGAGGAACGCGTCGGTGACGAAATCACGACTCAGCGAAGTGTTCGGATTGTCCGGGTGCACGATCAGCCGAAACTCCGGCGTCGACTCGGCGTGCACGAAACCAATCCGCACCGCCAGCGCGAACGCGATGACGCCCGAAAGCAGCAGCAACCGAAAACGATGAGGGAGCGAGCGGCGCATCGTTCAGCTCAGAAATATGCCGTCGTCTTGACCAACAAGACGCCCCAATCTTGGACCAGGGTGTTGAGAGGTGCGTTTGCATTGAGTGTCGAGT
>DASYCL010000064.1:0-11979 GCA_036500245.1 Polyangiaceae bacterium
CGTGGACGATCCGAGTTTTTGGCACCGTCTGCAGTTCGCGTTCACGATCGTCTATCACTATCTGTTTCCGCAGTTGACGATGGGCCTCGGGCTGTTCATCGCGCTGTGGAAATGGCGCGCGTACGTTACGGGCGACGAGCGCTACGATCGCGCGGCGCGTTTTTGGGCCAAAATCTTCGGCGTCAATTTCGTCGTCGGTGTGGTCACCGGGGTGCCGATGGAGTTTCAATTCGGCACCAACTGGGCGCGCTTTTCGCGCTTCGCGGCCGGCGTGATCGGCCAAACCTTGGCCATGGAAGGCATGTTCGCCTTCTTTTTGGAGAGCGCGTTCGTGGCCGCGCTCGTGTTCGGTGAAAAGCGCATGAGCCGCAAGCAGCACCTGTTCGCGGCGATCGCAGTGTGGCTCGGCAGCTGGCTTTCGGGCTACTTCATCGTTACGACCAACGCGTTCATGCAGCATCCCGTCGGACACGCCTCGATGGACGGCGTGCTCGTGCTCGGTCATCCGTTGTCGTTCTTGTTCAATCTCTGGGCGATCGTCGAATACTCGCACACGATGGTCGCCAGCGTGGTCACCGCTGCGTTCGTGATCAGCGCCGTCGGCGCTTTTTACCTGCTGCGAGGGCAGCACGACGAGCAAGCCAGTTTGTATTTGAAGTGGGGCACGCGGATCGGGCTCGTCGCGTGCATGCTGGTCGCGTTCCCGACCGGCGATCGCCAAGCCAAACTGGTCGCCGAGTATCAACCCGCGACGCTCGCCGCGATGGAAGGCCGCTTCGAAAGTGGCGACAAAGCCGAGCTCACGTTCATCGGCCAACCGAACGTGCCCGCACGCCGCATCGACAACGCCATTCGCGCGCCGATGGTGCTCAGCATTTTGGCTTACGGCACACCGAAGCGCAGCGTGCTCGGGCTCAAAGAGTTCCCGACCGACGATTGGCCGACCAATATCGAGCTCCTCTATTACTCGTTCCACGTGATGGCTGGACTCGGCACGCTCTTCATCTTGCTGCTGGGCACGGCCACTTGGCTCGGCTGGCGCGGCCGGCTCGAACGCCATCGACCGATCTTGTGGATCTTGCTGCTCGCGTTTCCATTCCCCTACATCGCGACGACCGCGGGCTGGTTGACGGCCGAGCTCGGCCGTCAACCATGGCTCGTCTATGGCCTATTTCGCACCGTCAACGGCTACAGCGCGAGCGTGAGCTCGGGCAATGCGCTGTTCACTCTGATCGGCTTTAGCGGGCTCTACTTCGTGCTCGGTTTGGTCTTTTTGTTCTTGGTCGGGCGCGAGCTCGCGCATGGCCCCGAAGGAAGCGCGGCGCATGGCTGAGCTTTGGTTCGGCCTGCTCGGCTTGATGCTCGTCGCCTACGTCGTGCTCGACGGCTTCGATTTCGGCGCGGGCATCTTGCATCTGTTCGTTGCGAAAACCGACGCGGAGCGCCGCACCGTGCTCAGCGCGATCGGTCCGTTTTGGGACGGCAACGAGGTTTGGCTGATTGCGGTCGGCGGCGTCTTGTTCGTGGCATTTCCCGAAGTGCTGACCACGGCTTTCCCCGCCTTCTACCTGGCGCTGCACTTGGTCTTGTGGTGCTTCGTGCTACGCGGCATCGCGATCGAAGTGCGCAGTCACGTCAAAGATTCGATGTGGCATTCGCTGTGGGACGCCGCCTTCGCGATCGCGAGCTCGCTGCTCGCGCTGCTCTTCGGCGTTGCGTTCGGCAACATCGTGCGCGGCGTGCCGCTCGACGAAAGCGGCGAGTTCACGATGACCTTTTTCACGAACTTTCTGCCGCGCGGCCAGGTCGGTTTGCTCGATTACTACACGCTCAGCGTGGGCCTGCTCGCGTTACTCTTGCTGGCGGCACACGGCGCGGCCTTCCTCGCGTTTCGCACGCTCGGCCCGGTGCGCGATCGCTGCCTCGCGCTCGAACGCAAATTGTGGCCGCTGGTCGCTGCGCTGTTCGTCGCGGTGACGATCGAGACGCACTTCGTGCGCCCGGATTTGACGGCGAACCTCGCCACGCGCCCGACGGCGTGGCTCGGCATCGCGATCGCGGTGGGCGGCGCCGCGCTGCTCATCACATCGCGCAAAGGCAAACTCGACGGCCGCGCCTTCATCGGCTCGAGCGCGCTCATCGCCGGAGTGCTCGCCGCCGCCGGCGCCGGCCTATTCCCAACGTTTCTGCACTCGACGCTCGACCCGAAATTCGATCTCGATGCGCTCCGTCAAACTCGAAACTCGATCGCGATGCGCTTCGCGCTCGGTTGGTGGCCGTTCGCGTTCGCGCTTGCGGTGTCCTACTTCGTGAACGTGTTTCGCGTGAATCGCGGGCGGGCGAGTGAGCAGGATTATTGAGCCGGTCAGCGCAGTTCGCCCGCAAGGGGGCCGAGCCTGTGCTACGCTTCCATCGTGTCCACTGCTGAGGAGCGCCGCAAGATTCGTCGAGAAACTTGGACCGGCGGCGTTGCGCGTTCATTCGAGGAAATGGACGATGCAGACCTCGATTTTTGGCTCGCGATGACGTCTGCGGATCGCTTGAAAATGGTGTGGTCGCTCGTCGAAGACGGGCTCGCCTTGCAAGGAAGCCATGGATCTCCACCCAGACTTCAAAGACTTGTTGGCGGAGTTCGCCCGCTACGCGGTTAGGTACGCACTGCTCGGCGGCTACGCAGTCGCGTATCACGGCAAACCTCGGCTCACCAAAGATCTCGATCTGCTCGTGTCGGGGCGAGGCGACAATCTAGAGCGCGTCGCCTCGGCACTCGCCGCATTCGGTGCGCCCCAACAGATCGTCGAAGCCGCACGCTCGATGGCGGCCACTGAGATCGTTCATTTCGGAATTCCGCCAGTGCGCGTGGATCTGTTGCGCTCGGCAGACGCATCGATGCCGAGAGTGCCATTCAACGCGCAGAGCTCGCCCTGGTCGGTGAGCTCGAGATTCCGGTGATCGCGCTCGACGATCTGATCGCCAACAAGCTCGCAGCCGGCAGGCCACAGGACATAGCCGACGCCGCCTTGCTCGAACGTGTGAAACAAAGAGCGGACTAGTACGACGGCCCGGAACTCAGTTCCGGGTTGTCGTACGTCGAGACAGATAGAGCACTGAGGATAGCTTTGCCGTGCTGAAGGATTTCTGCGGCCCTCACTCGTGGGGCCACGGAAATCCGGAACGCACTTCTGAACCGAAGTAGTAGCGCATTAGCGCCCGCTTGCGGGCGCCGCAGCGCGACGCCGAAGGCTCTGCCGCGCCACGTTGCGACGCGTGACCATAAAAAATAAAAGCGAACTACGCGAAGCTTCGGATTTTATTTGGGGATGCTCCTGTGCCGCTTGGCGCGGCGCAGTGCCTTCTTTCCAAAAATGGACTTGCGACGCGAGACGGAACGTCGGAGTGATCGCGCCCATGGATTGTCGCTCCTACGCACACGCTCTGTGGCCACTCGCGTTGGCTCTTGCCGCATGTTCATCGAAGGCCACGCCGAACGCTGATTCCGGCGGCGCTTCGGGCTCGGATGAAGCGGGCTCCAGCGCTGGCGCAGTTCCCGGACAGATCCCGATCATCGCCGGCAGCAGCGCCGACGTGCCCTACCAATTGGGCACGAACCCTTATGGCATCCAAGGTGCGGCCTTCTTTTCTCGCGCACCGATGGGATCGGATAGCGTCGTGATCGACAAGACTGAGGACGGCAAGATCTGTTTGCAAGGCACCGTCGAAATGGTGCCCACCCCGGCCGACGGCAGTCATCCGCCTTACAGCACGTATTGGGGCATCGAGCTCGGCTTCAATCTCAATCAAGGTCCCGGTTCGGATCCAACCGTGAAAACACCGTGGCTCGTGCCCGCGGGCGTCGTCGGCTTCTGGTTCACGGTCGAGGGCACCACGATCCCGACGTTGCGCTTCAAGACCACGCCGACCGGCAAAGATCCCGCGCAAGAACAAGATTCCTGCGCTCTCGTCAGTCCGTCGAGTGGAGTCGACAATCAAGTGCTCTTCACGGACATGTACGTGCAGTGTTGGGACGGCCCGCAAGGCACCGGCACGACGGACGTCAGCATGGGCTTACTGGATGTGGGACTGCAAGTGGCAGCGGCGGTGGAGACGCCTTTTCCGGTCGACTTTTGTCTGACTGGGTTTGGCGTGATCACGGAGTAGTGCAAGAGTGATCGGCGATGCCGAAGCCGAAGCGTTTCTTGATCGCCGCGGCGATCTTGCTGGGGATTGCGGTGCTCATCATTCCGGTAAACTTCTGCGTCTACATGACGTGGCGGGCCGGAACCGCCTTCGAAGTGCTTGCCATTGCTCAGTTGCTGGCTGGGATTGGCGCGCTCGTTTGTGCCGTTCTACACGCGGTTCGGCGCGCGACCACGACGGGCGAAAAGATCGCCTCGGCGCTGCTCGGAATCGCGGGTGTAGGAGTCGGTCTCGGGGCCCCGTTCGCGCTCGCGCTCGCCGACATGGCGAAGCAGTCGTCGTTTCCTCTTGGTGGCGCGTGGGGTCGCCCGTTGCGCTTGCGCGGCCGTGTGCTGCACCCAGAACTTCGCTTTGGCAGTGATTGGACCGAGGGCGAGCGTCCCGACGTTCGCGCGCTCGACCCGCGGACGCGCGCCGCGCTCGAAGCGCTCTGGTTGCACGACGCGCAGAAAGAGCATGCGAGCGTGCCGGCGTTCGCGCGCATTTCGTGGTTGCTCGCCGCCGTCGGAGCGCCGGCAGAGTTATGCGAGCGAGCGCATCGCGCGGCGCTCGAAGAAATCGATCACGCGCGGCGTTGCTTTGCGCTGGCGGCCGGCTACGGCGCGCGCTCGCACGCCGCGGAGCCGATGCCGGATCTGCTCGTGGGCGGGCTCGACGTGCAGGGCAATCCGCTCGAGCTCCTCGCCAGCGAAAGCCTGACGGACGGCTGTTTGCTCGAGGACTTCAACGCAGACGTCGCTGCGGCATGCGAAATCGTGTGCGAAGAACCGGCGGTAAAAGGCGTGCTCGCGCGCATCGCGACGGAAGAGCGTTCGCACGCGGAGTTCTCCTGGGCTCTGCTCACGTGGTTGCTCGCACGCGCTGACGATCGCATCGCGCTTGCCGTCACTCGCGCCGCGGCCGAGCTCGAGCGAGTCCCGCGTCCGACGGCGGTCTCAGCGGCGTATGCCTCCTTGGTTGCGCAAGCCGACGCCGCGGCAATGCGTCGCCACGGGCGCATCGCCGACGCCATTTGGTCGACACTCTGGCGCGAGCGCATCGCTGAAACGCGCCGCCGCCTAGCGACGCTCATGCCGGCACGCGATGCGCGCGCAACGCCCGGCGCTGTCCGCAGCACGCACGGCGCGAGCTGTCGCCCGTAGCGCTCCTCTCGTCCGATTTTTATTTGGGGGTGCTCCTGTGCCGCTCGGCGCGGCACAGGGCCGGACTCAAGGCGCCTGAGTGCCGATCTTCGCGCTGTAAACGAGCTTGCCGAGCTTCGGATCGGTGACCGAGATTTGGTAGTCGTTCGGGATTTGAATCGTGGTCGCGCCCGGCGTGTGGCCCGGCGCCGAGCCCATGTCCTTGCCCTTGGCTTTGACCACGACGCTGTCGCCTTTGTCGTCCGCGAAATCGACTTCGTACTTGTGCAAGACGAGGATGTGTTTGCCGCGCGTGCGCAACCACAGCCACCAGACTTTGCCGTCCTTCGATTTGAATTGATAGCCGTCGACGTCGAGTGCTTGGCGTGCTTTCGACATGCACGCATTCATCTTCTTTTGGTCGTTACCCGACGACGCAGTGCATTTCGTTTCGGCCGTCTGCTTCACGTCCGAATCGTTGAACGAGATCTCGAACACGGTGTCCGGCGCGGTGAGCACGTCTTGCGCGCTCTTCTTCGGCTTCGAGCTGTCGTCAGTGGGGGCATCCGACTTCTTCGCGTCGTCCTTCTTGTCCGCTTTCGCGTCCGATTTGTCCTCGTCGCTGTCGGCGGGCTTTTCGTCCGCTGGTTTGTCTTTGGGCGCGCTCTCCGCGCTCGTGTCTTCGGACTTGGGGGCATCGGCGGGCTTCGAGCTACCGCCGCACGCCACGAGCAAAAGCACTGGCAAAAACACCGCGAATTTCGACATGGCTCGTTTTCTTAGCACAAACAATATCGGCCAAAAATCACTCTGCTTCGGCCTCAAGTCAGGAACACTTTTGTTTTTTTTCCGCGCTCGGCGAGGCATCGCTCGCGCGCGCCACGTTCGCCCGCGGTTCGGCCGCAACGGGTGCGGCTCCTCCGGACGGAGCCGCAGACAGGCCAGGGGCGAACGGGACGGCGAGCCTGGACGTTTTCGACGCTTTCAGCGGTACGGCGCCGTCGGGCGACCGTTCAGCAGAGCCGGTTTTGCTGGCGATTTTGCCGAAACGCGCCGGCTTCGGTGTCGCCGTCTACGGAAAAATGCGCCAAGAATCCGAGAAGAACTGGACGCGATGTGGGTGTGGAATAGCCTCAGAATGAGGCATGCACTTCGCATTGGGTTCGGCTTTGCGCTCGCGGTTCTCGTGCTCGGTTGGGATCGTCGTGGCGCTGTTCGGCGCGGCGGCGTGCGGTCCGATCGGTGGCGTCGCGGGCGATCCCGAGACGAACGCCAACAACGAGGCTGCTGGAACTAGTGCCGGGGGCAGCACCAGCGCGGCTCCGGTGACGCTGCCCGATCCTCCCGCGTTCAAGACCGTCGGCTATTGGCCGTCGTGGGCCGGCGCGCCGACGAGCGTGCCGTTCGACAAGCTCAACTACGTCGACTACGCGTTCGCGACCGAGAACCCGGACGGCTCGGTGACGCTTCCAGATCCGCCCGCGTTGATGAGCGCGCTGATCGGCCGCGCGCATCAAGCCGGCGTGCGCGTGCTGCTCTCGATCGGCGGCTGGAACAACGGCAACGACAGCGGCTTCAACGCGATCTCGTCGAGCGCGGATGCGCGCACCAAATTCGCGACCACGCTCGGCGGGTACGTCGCTCAATATCAGCTCGATGGCGTCGATATCGACTGGGAATATCCCGAGGCCGACGTGGCTCAGGGATACCTTGCGATGATGCAGGAGCTCAGCGCAACGCTACGGCCGAACGGCAAGCTGCTCACGATCGCCGGCGCGGCGTTCGCGGGCGGATGCGCCGGCATCACGACGGACGCGATTCAATACATCGATATGGTGAACATCATGGCGTACGACGGCGGCCCGGGCCCGCAAAACGCGTCGCCGTTCAGCTTTGCGCAAAGCTCGCTTGCGTTGTGGCAAGGCAAAGGCTTTGCGAACGACCAACTGATCCTCGGCGTGCCGTTCTACAGTCGCCCGAACAACGTGCCCTATTCGACGCTCGTGACGATGGATCCCGCGGCCGCGAATCAAGACAATCTAGGCGGCGAGTACTATAACGGTATCCCCACGATTCAGCAGAAGACCGCGTTCGCGATGATGCAAGGCGGCGGCATGATGGCCTGGGATCTGAGCGAAGACACGCGCCTCACCGACATCTCGTTGCTCTCCGCGATCTACACGACGATTCACGGCGCGCCCTGAGCGCTCGCTCGCTCGCTCGAGCTCAGCGGCCGACTCCAGACATTCAAGGCGAAACATCGTCTCGCGTTCGGCGGGCGAGAGGCCGGTAGACGTGCGCCAAATGCCCTGGCAGTCTCGTGAATTGGAGGTCCAGGGTGAGTATTCTCGAGAACCACGAGTCGATCACTGCGCAGGGCGGCGGCGGATATCCGCCCGGTGGCTACGGCCCGCCCGGCGGCGGCCCGCCCGGTGGAGGCTATCCACCGGGTGGCGGTCAACCTCCCGGCGGTTGGGGCCCTCCCGGTGGCGGCCCTCCCGGTGGCGGTTATCCACCTGGTGGCGGTCAACCTCCCGGCGGCGGCTATCCACCGGGCGGCGGTCAACCCCCCGGCGGTGGCTATCCACCGGGCGGTGGTCAACCTCCCGGCGGCGGTTATCCGCCTGGCGGCGGTTATCCACCCGGCGGTGGTCAACCTCCCGGTGGCTATGGTCCACCCGGTGGCGCACCTCCCGGCGGTTACGGCGCGCCCCCCGGCGCAGGCGGCTATGGCCCGCCGCCTGGCGCGCCTTACGGCGGCGGCTTCGCGCCGCCTCCGTATCAACCCGGCGCACCGATCGTCGGCGCGAGCGGACCCGGTTTCGAAGCCACCGAGGCGATCGCTTTTGGTTGGAACGCGGTGATGCAGAACTTCGGCGGCGTGGCCGTGCCGCTCGCGGTTGCCGGCTTGGTCTCGGCGATTCCGAATTTCCTGTTGAGCTTCGGGCGCGGCATCCTGATTACGGCACTGACGGTCTCGAACTCGGTCGACCCGACCGTGCTGATGGCGCTGAACTACGGCAGTTTCGGCGTCACTTACGTGATCTCGCTGATCGCACAAGCGTACATGCTCGGCGGCATGGTGCAGTTCGCGCTGCGCGTGTGCCGCGGTGAACGCCCGGACTTCGGCGTGGTCTTCAGCGGCGGTCCGTTTTTCTTACCGTTGCTCGGCGGCACCATCTTGTACTCGCTCGGCTTCGGCGTGGGCTTCGTCTTCTGCTTCGTTCCGGGCTTGTTCCTCGCGGGGTCGTGGGTCGCGTATTCGGCGTTCATCGTCGACAAGCGCATGGGCCCCATCGCCGCGTTGTCCGCGAGCTGGCAAGCGATGGCGCCGTATCGCGTGGCCGGCCTCGTATATATCCTGCTCACCGCCGTGGTCGGCTTCGCGGGCGTCTTGGCGTGCTTGATCGGCGCGTTGCTCGTCTCACTGCCGCTGATCATCATCGGAAACGCGTACATCTATCTCAAGCTGATCGGCGAACAGCCGCGTCTCGCGACCTGACGATCAGCGGCGACGAAACCGGCGCGGCTCGCTCGCGAGTCGCGCCGCTTGGCCGTCAGTGCGCGTCGTCGTGCGAGCTGTCCGCGTCTTTGCAGCAGCGAAAGCCCGTCGAGTAGTCGTGGTAATTCGTGGCGTGGGCTTTGGTGACGTAGTTGCAGCCCGAGCCGTTGATCTCCGCGTCGCCGTAGAAACCGCCGTGGAAAAAGCCGTGGCCGTTGGGCGCGACTTCCGCGCTCCACTCGTGCAGATTGCCGACTAAATCGAAGACGCCGAAGGGCGATGCCGACTCGGCGAACGCGCCGGTCTTGGCGAGCCCGCCGGGCCATTGATTGAGCCGCGGATCGTTCAGCTGCTGACTCCCGTAGTTCGCGAGCGCGCCGAACACGACGCTCACCGCACTGCCTTTGCCTTCATTGCATTTGCCGGCTTGGCGTCGCGTGCCGCCGTATGGATACGCGGCTTTCGCGTCGGGGCCGCGACACGCGAGTGAGAACTCGGGCGCGCTGCACAAGCGCTTGCCCGCGTTTTCGCAGGCTGCTCGCGCCTCGACTTGCGAGATGTAACCTTGAGGCACCACGGCTTCGGCGACCTTGGCGCGCACGCGCAAGCCATCGACGGGCGCATACGGCGAATGCGCATGCTCGGCGCCCGCGTCGTCGAGCTCGACGACGTAAGCTTCGTAGCGATCGATGCAATAGTCGGACACGTGCGCCATGCCGTTCGGGCACGCCTCGCGCGGGGCGGGCGGCGCTGCATGCGTCAGTGCACTCGCGATTTCATTTTTTGTTTGGGGGTTTCCCTGCGCGTCGCGCGCCGGCGTTGGGTTCGCCGCTGTGCCGAAATCGACGTGCAGCGCAGCAGCGGCAAACGCCGTCGGTGTGGTTGGCCCTGCAGCGAGCGCCGAGTGCGACTCTTGAGCTTGCCCGCAGCCCGCGAGACACACGGTCAAAGCCAGGGCTGTACGGCCGAAGTCACTCACTCTCAAGAATTACAAGCGGCTCGCTCGGAGCGTCAAGACGGGCATGCGGACTACACTGGCTGCGCTAGTGCGCGCCTCGAGCATTTGTCGAGAAATTGCCGGCCGCACACACTCTCCTCCGTGCAGCTCTGGCGTCAACTTCCGGTGTCGGTACTCGACGCAGTTCGTGCTCGCCGCTTTTGCGCCGCGCCTCCGCGCGCAGCCAACCCCAAATAAAAAATCGAAATGCGGCGCACTCGCGCAGGAGACAACGCGCGCATGCGACGTCAAAAGCGCGCGTGCATGACGGCGTTGCCCGTCGGCGCATGTCGGCGCGACGAAAACTTTCGACTCGAGTTCGACGCGCGAGTCACGACGCGAGCATTCGAGTGCTCGGATGCTCGCGTCTCAATTCGTGTCACTTCGCGCGAGCTTCGCTAGCGAGTTGCGATTTTCGGCGCGCCACGCCGAGTTCAGACCAGCGCGGCGACGCGTGCGCCGAATTTTTTCGGCGCGCACTCGCGCTCGAACGCGACACAGCGTGGCGCGCCGCGTAGCCGAATTTTGCGCGCCGAATGCGGGATCTTTTCGAGAAAGCTTTTGAGCATTTCGGCCCTGGCTCGCGTTCTCATCGCGCGCGAGTGGCGCGCGGATTCGCCAGAGACCAGTAGTTCTGTCGAGACCACCGGTGCGGCTTTTCAGTGCGCCGATCGCTGGTAATGTGGAACCAGTGCCAGGTCCGGACTGGTTCGCGCGTTTTTTTCGCGCGAGCGAAAGTTCTTTGCCTGGCGCACGAATCTTTTAGGACCAATCCGACTCATGGAAAGAGGCTTCACCAGCGCGCTGTCGCTCGGTGCGTTGCTGCTCTTCGCGGCTCGCTCGGCCTACGCCGAAGATCCCGCGACGAGCGAGCCGCAGGCCTCGGGCACGGTGAGCGAAGGCGCGAAGTGGGCCGAGCCGCCGGGGCTCGGGCTTTCGCCGCTCGCACCACCGACGCCGCCCGCGCTCGGCGGCCGCGCCACTTCGTTCGGCGGCAACAAGGATCCGGGAGAAGCCGCGTTTCGACTCGGTGGCACCTTCTTCGGTTCGGAGACGGTCGGCATCGGTGAGCGCGGGCAAGCGACCGAGCCCGGCCAAACCTCGACCGTGCTGCACGTACCCTCGCGCTATCAGGGGCGCCTTCCGCTTTACGTCGGCGTGAACGCGGGCTTGATCGCGACCTACGGCACGCCCGTGGTTTCCGCGACGGTCACGCTCTACACGCACTCGAGCGGCAAAGAGTGGCTGGGTTATTACAATCCGTCGCTCGGGCCTGCTTTCAGTCAGGCGTATTTGATGGTGACGCCACCGCCGGTCGGCAAATTGCGGCTGCGCGCGCAGGTCGGCGCGTTCAGCGAATTCTTCGGCGGGCCGGGGCAATGGGGCTGGGGCATTTTCGGGCCGCTGCTCGCGACGCGCGGCTACGGCGAGTCGATCAACGCCGACTACGACTTGACCCCCGACGCGCGACTCTCGCTCGGTCACGGCGTGATGGGCATCCCCGAGGTGCCCGAAGCGCTCGTGCGCGGCACGTACACTGGTTGGAACGAAACCGGGGTCTCGACGCTGCTGCAGCACGCGCACGTCGGCATCAACGTCAAGAACAAGTACATCTTCCGGCTGCACTTCGCCGACATCTACGGCACCGACGAACACACGTTTCTGCAAACGCCGCACGACGGCCGGATGAACGTGTACATCGCCGAAGCGCACTGGTTTGCCGATCAATTCGGGCAATTCGGCCTGAGCGGCGGGTATTGGAATTTGGATCACGCGACGCCGGTTCAAGACGGCGTGTGGTGGGGTCTCAACTTCACGCAAGGCGCGCAGGACATGGCGCGCAACTACCTCGGCGTGAACAGCAACGGCACCGGCAAGATTGCCGGCGTCAGCGCCGAATACGATTTGAGCCTCGCGCGCCTACTTTGGTATCCGGAGCCGTTCGACGGCAATGGACCCGATCTGCGCATGATTTTCGCCGGCGTCGCCGATAAAACGCT
Source organism: Polyangiaceae bacterium (assembly GCA_036500245.1). Lineage (GTDB taxonomy): Bacteria > Myxococcota_A > Polyangia > Polyangiales > Polyangiaceae > PMG-095. Next base: position 11,818 of record DASYCL010000064.1, read on the forward strand.
GGAGAGTCAGGATCCGTTTTTCAAGCACGCGACCGGTTATCTCTTCGGCGTCGATTTGGATTACCGGATGCTGTCGTGGTTCTCGACCACGCTACGCAGTTACGGCGAGAGCCGCACGCTCGCCGTCGGTCGCTGGGAGACGTTCAGCATTTCTCCCGGCAT
>DASYCL010000065.1:0-2906 GCA_036500245.1 Polyangiaceae bacterium
TGTGGACGATCATGCTCTTCAACTATGACCAGCACGTGCACACCGACCCGTGGTCGAAGCACAATCACTCGCGCAGCTGGGACGGCAAACTCCTCAATTTCTTACTCTTCAACAACGGCTATCACTGCGCGCACCACGAAAACCCGGGCACCCACTGGAGCAAGCTCGGCGAACTACACGCTCAGATCGCGCCGCACATCGAGCCCGCGCTGGTCGAGCACAGCTTGCTTTGGTATTGGACGCGCGAGTACTTCGTGGCGCCATTCATTCCCAGCATGGGCAGCAAACAGATCGGGCGCGCGCCATTCGAAGCGCCCGACGGCAATCCGGTCAACGTCACTTCGGCCGATGTCGAAGTCGGCGAAGCAGGCACGAACGCACAGATGGTCGGTTCCTGAGCTGAACGCTCAGGGGCTCGGCGGGCTCGGTTTGGCGGCTTCTGCCGGCGGTGGGCCGGCTGGAGCGCCCGCTGCCACGCTCGCTTTGGCTTTCGCGGGCGCCGCGGCTTTTCGCGCCGCGACTTCTTGCGCTTGCACGTTTTGATCGAGCTCGGCCAGCGCATCTTGCGCGCGTGCCTTGTAGTTCGGGTCGCTCAGCAAGTCTTGGTAGTCCTGGCGTGCGCGCGCGACATCGCCCAGTGAGCGAAAGCAATCGGCGGCCTGCCATGCCGCGTCGTTGCCGACCGAGCCGGGGTAGCGCGAGTGCACGTCGTCGAAACGCGGCGCGGCCGCCGGACAACCCGAGACCATGCGCAAGGCCTGCACTTCGTACAAGGCAGCGCTCGCCGCGTGCGATCCGCCTTGGCTCGCGATTGCCGCAAAGCGCCGCTCGGCCTCGGAGTAGCGCCCATCGCGGTAAGCCGCCATCGCGGCGTTGTAGCTCGCATCCGTGTCGCTCGAGCCTTCGCTCGCGCTGTCGTCTGCTTTGTCGTCACTCGTTGGGGTTGCGAATGCTTGCCCAACCTGGTCGTTGAGCGCGCCCACGACAGGCGCTGGCGCAGCCGTCGCCGCGGGAGCGGCCGCGCGCGCTTCGCCTTTCGCGTCTGCACTGCGATCGTGGCGTGCGACGGCTTCATCCAATGAGCGTGGGTTCCGTGCAGCGGCGGCACGAGCTCCGTCGAGCGGCGGAAGCTCGTTCGTCTTCGCCGTGACCGCGACCGAGTCGTTGTCGCTCTCGGGCACGCCGCGCTCGGTCACGAGCACGTGTCCGCGATCGCCGGGCTGTGCGCGCAAGAACAACAAACTCGAACCGATCATCAACATCAAGAGCGCCGCCATCGCGAGCTGCGGGCGCATCGCATAGCCGGCGAGCAACGACATCCCGCGACCAAGTCGCTTGCGCAGCGGCAGAAGTTCGGTCGCGCGTCGCTCGGCTTCGAGGATGCGGAGCTCGAGCCCCTCCGGAGCATCGGCGAGCGGCAGCGTGCCGACTTCGCGCGTAGCGCGCAGACTCGCGTCGATATTGCGACAGCGCGCGCAATGCTCCATGTGCCGCTTGGCTGCTGCTGCGGTCAGCTCGTCCAGCTCGCCGTAGAGCAGGTCGAGCACGATGCGGTCGAATTTCTCACAATCCACTGGAAAAAACCTAAAATGCACGCTCAGCGCAGGGCGCGGGCGTACTCCTCGAATTCGCTGAGTGCATCCTTCAAGCGGTCGAGCGCGTAGCGCATGCGACTCTTCACTGTGTTCTCCGGCGCACCGGTGATCTCGGCGATGTCCCGGAACGGCAAGTTCGCGACCTCGCGCAACAGAAACACCTCGCGCTGATCTTCCGGCAACGAGTCGACCGCTTTGACGATCGACGAACGCACCTCCGACGACACCGCGCTCCGTTCGGTGCTCGCCTCGGGGCTGTGGTCCGGGATCGACTCGCCGAGCGCGCGCGCGTCTTCGTCGTTGCTCGCCGGTTGCTCGAGCGAAGCGTGACGGCGATGCGACAACTTGCGCAACTGATCGATGCACAGGTTTCGCGCGATGGCGTAGAGCCAAGTCAGAAATCGTGCTTCGTGTTTGAACTCGGCGGCGTTTTGTACCAAGCGCATGAAGACGTCTTGGGTCACATCTTCGGCGACCGAAGGCGCGCGCAGCTGGCGCAGCACGAAATTGTAAATCGGGCGGTTGTGACGACGCACGAGTTCCGCGAACGCCGCGCGTTCGCCTCGCTGGTAACGCACCATGAGCATTTCGTCCGTTGCATCACCCTGCACGGCCGCCATTCGAAATTTCACTCTCGCCGGCGGGCGGCAGAGCGCGCGTAGCTTGGGATGAGGCCTCGAGCCGAGGCCTGGGCGGTCGCCCTACTATTACGTCCCAATGCGGCGTTCGATCTGCGGTCCGTTCCGGTCCCGGAACCGTAGCGCTCGGCTCGAGTTTTCCGCAAGACGCAGCTGTTTTTGGCCGCGCGCGCAGTAAGTTCGGTCGCGCGACCTGACGGCTCTCGAACGGTTGGCCGAAGCGATTGGCGACCGTCGGCCGCGCGCTTCATCGTGGCTCGCGTTACCCATTCGCCATGGGTTTGAGATGCGCGTTGTAGCTTCGCCAGATCGTGGCGGAATTTACGCCACGGGGGTAGAGGCCCCCACGCACGAAGGAACCGCGCGAAGCGTGAAAATCCGACTTGGCGGGAAGGCTGCCTCAGAGGAAGATGCCGCGCTGGAGCTTGGGGCTCCGATTTGTTCGCCGATTCTTTGGTGCCAGGGAAGCACGGAACATCCTTGGCGATCCTCAATTTGTTGGAGAGGGTAGTGATGCGCCTTAGCAAAGCCTTGTGGTTCACCGCGTTCGCAGGATTCATCTCGATCGCGCCTGCGATTCACGCGCAAACGACGGCGAGCGCTGCCGACAAAACCAAAGCAACGGCTGCACCCGCGGCGAGTGCGAAAGCCGCCGCTCCTACACCTGCTCCAG
>DASYCL010000066.1:0-4742 GCA_036500245.1 Polyangiaceae bacterium
TTCTCCTTCGACCACCGCATCATCGATGGTGATGTCGGTGCAAACTTCGCTCAAGAGATCATTTCGTATCTCCAAGAGCCGGATCGTTTGGTCGTCGAGATGGCCTGAGTCGGCCTCGAATCGCCGGGGCGACGGCGGGCCTACATCGACGTACAACAGCTTTGTCGCACGCGAGCTGACGCGGGTTAAGGATTTTGGGTTTTCGTCGCGCAGAGCGGCGTGCGCTCGGCCACCGCGAAAACAAAGCGGCAAGTGGTGCGTCTTCACGCTATTGATTTAGCGGGCGCGCACTCTCGCCGGGTCGGGCCCAAAGGTGTAGCCTATTGCTTCGGTTGAGGTGCATTCCGGATTTCTGTGCCCCCCAACGAGTGAGGGCCACAGAAATCCTTCAGCCCGCCAAAGCTATCCTCAGTACTCTATCTGTCTCGACGTCGGCAAAGCGATCTCGATGGAGTCGTTCACGAAGATGAAGTGTCTGTTCAGTGTCGCGGCAGTTGCGGTCGTCCTGCACGTCGCTGGGGTGGTGCGAGCCGAAGAAGAGGCATTCGAACCCACGCCGGCGCAAGTGCGCTCCGCCGCCGAAGCCTTCGATCGCGGCCGTGAAGCATACAAGTCCGAAGAATACGTCGAAGCTGCCGAGCAATTCGAGAGCGCGGATTCGAACGCGCCGAGTGCAGCCGCGTTAGAACTTGCGATCCGCGCGCGCGACAAAGCCGGCCAACTCGATCGCGCAGCGACGCTCGCGGCGCTCGCACTCTCACGCCACCCGGACGACGCGAACATCCAGAAGCTGGCGCCCGGCATCATTCAAAAAGCGAAGAACGAGCTCTTCGAGCTCGACATCAAATGCGACGATCCGTGTGACGTTACGGTCGCCGGCAAGATCGCGCCCGGCCGTCGCGCGACCGACCGCACCGTGTTCGTGAGCCCCGGCAAATACGCCGTGCGCGCGGGTTGGTCCGGCGATCGTTCGACTTCGAAGCAAGTGGAAGCGAGCAAAGGTGCTTCGGCGTCGCTCGAATTTCAGACACCTGCCGCGGCAGCACCCGCCGAGCCGGAAGTCGCGACGAGCGCTACTCCGGCGTCGAATTCGGAGAAGCCCGCCGAAGACGGCGGTGGGCAAAAATCCGGACCACTCCCCCCTGCGGTGTTTTGGGTCGGCGTTGGCCTCACCGCGGTTGCCGGCGGCATCACGGTTTGGAGCGGGCTCGATACGCAGAACAATCCGGGCCCGAACAAGGTGCGCGCCGAGTGCCAAGCCGGCAACGACGATTGCCAGACCCTCTACCAGCAAGGCGTCGACAAGCAGCACCGCACCAACATCTTGATTGGAACTACCGCCGGACTCGGCGTCACGACGGCGGTGATCGCGTTCTTCACCGATTGGTCGGGCAAGAAGAGCGCAGCGCCCACGCCGGATAGCTCTGAGAGCGCGAGTCGCGCGCGCGGCCTCAGCATCGAGCCGTGGGTTTCGTTCGGCGGCGGCGCCAGCGTCGGAGCACGCGGAAGGTTCTAGCGGCGTGGCGAAGCTCTTCGACCCGAGCGCCGGGCGGCAGCGCGTCGATCGCTATGAGCTCGTAGGCGAACTCGCCTCGGGCGGCATGGCGACGGTGTACCTCGCGCGGCTCACCGGCGTCGGCGGCTTTCAACGTTTCGTCGCGATGAAGCGGCTGCATCCGCACCTCGCGGGCGAAAAGGAGTTCGTCGAGATGTTCTTGGATGAGGCGCGCATCGCCGCGCGCATCCATCACCCGAACGTCGTGCCCATCCTCGAAGTCGGCGCCAGCACCGTCGGCTATTACCTGGTGATGGAGTACATCGAGGGGGACACGCTGGCGCGTTTGCTGGCGCGCGCGGCGCAGCGCGGGCAGCGCTTGCCCGTGCCGATTGCGCTCCGCATCGCGCTCGACACGCTATCCGGGTTGCATGCCGCGCACGAGCTACGCGACGACTCCGGCAACCCAATCAATCTGGTGCATCGCGACGTTTCGCCGCAAAACGTGCTCGTCGGCATCGACGGCATCGCGCGCATCACCGACTTCGGCGTGGCACGCGCAGCAAGCCGCTTGACCGCGACGCGCGTCGGACAACTGAAGGGCAAAATCGCGTACATGGCGCCGGAGCAAGCCGCCGGCGAAGAGACGCTCGATCGCCGCGCGGACGTCTTCGCCTCGGGCATCGTGGTTTGGGAGGAGATCGCCGCGAAGCGCTTGTTCAAGGCAGAGAACGAAGCTGCCACGCTGTCGCGCGTGATGAGCGAGCCCGTGCCGCCGCTCCCCACGATCGTGCCGGGGCTCAGCGCAGCCTTGTCGAACGTGGTGATGAAAGCGCTCGAGCGCGATCCGAATCGCCGCTTCGCGAGCTGCGCCCAGTTCGGGGATGCGCTCGAAGCGGCTGCCACCGGTAAGGAACGCATCGCGACGCCGCGCGAGCTCGCCGCTTACGTGACGGAAGTGCTCGGCGAGGAAGTGTCCGCCCAGCGCGACGCCGTCCGCGCTTGGATCGCGCGCAGCGAACCGAGTCAAGTGGGACCACTACCGGGCGCGACTCCGGCTTCCAGCGTGTCCGCGGCGGCGATGAGTCTCTCCGAGCGCGAAGCTTCACGCACCGCGACCTTGTCCCAAGACATGCCGCTGCCGCGTCGCAGTCGAGCCGGCATGTTCGTATTCTTGCTGCTCTTGGTGGCGGCGGCAGGCGGCGGTGGCTTCCTGTACACGCGCGAATTCCAGCCTCACGGCGTTGCAGCGGTGGCGCCGCCACAGCCGCCCGCTCCGTCGCCTTCGGTCAGCGCGCCGGCCGCTGTCGGTTCAGCGCCGGCGACCGCGACGGTCGAGCCGAGCTCCGTCCCGCTCGAAGCCACTGCCCAGCCAACGACGCCCAAAGCGGTCGTCTACCAGCGCCCGCGCGCCGCCAGTAAGCCTGCCGCGGCGGAGCCCGAAGCCGTCAAGAAGCCCAAAAAGAAGAGCGACGACGACGTAGATCTGCGAAATCCCTACCGGTAGTCGCCGGCGCAGACTTCCGCTGCTAGGCCCCGCGTGGGCCGGCAGGTGGCCGTCGTTGACAGCCATAGGGGTGGCTGCTAACTCTCCCGCGCCCCAGCGTTCCCCACCGGAAACAAAGCCATTGTTTTTCGCGTGGTTGAACCCGAAGCGGTAGAGCTCGAGCACCCCGTGGCCGTCAAAAGATTCTGCTTGTTCACCGGTAACGCGAATCCGGAGTTGGCCCTCGAGATCGCTAAGGTCCTCGATACGCCCCTCGGAGAAGCGCGCGTTTCGCGCTTCAGCGACGGTGAGACGTTCTGCGAAATCCGCGAGAACGTACGCGGCCTCGACACGTACGTGATTCAACCGACCTGCTCGCCGGTCAACGACAACCTGATGGAGCTGTTGATCATGTGCGACGCGCTCCGGCGCGCGTCCGCGGCGGGCATCACGGCCGTCATCCCTTACTACGGCTACGCGCGCCAAGACCGCAAGGTCGCGCCGCGCACGCCGATCACGTCCAAGCTCGTCGCTGATTTGCTGGTCACCGCGGGCGTGTCGCGCGTCTTGTGCGTCGATCTGCACGCCGGGCAAATCCAAGGGTTCTTCAATATCCCGCTCGACCACTTGTACGCGCTGCCGGTCTTCCTGGACGACTATTTGAAGGTGCGTTTCGGCAAAGACTCGGTGTTCGTCGCGCCGGACGCGGGTGGCGTCGAGCGTACGCGCGCTTATTCGAAGCGGCTCGGCGCGTCGCTCGCGATCATCGACAAGCGTCGCGAGCGCGCGAACGTCAGCGAAGTGATGCACCTGATCGGCGATGTCGAAGGCAAAGATTGCATCATCGTCGACGATTTGATCGATACCGCAGGCACGCTGTGTAACGCGGCCAAGGCCGTGATGGATGGCGGCGCGCGCAGCGTCGTAGCGTGCGCGACCCACGGCGTGCTGAGCGGCCCGGCGGTGCAACGGATCGAAGAATCCGTGCTCACCGAAGTCGTGGTGACGAACTCGATCTTGCATTCCGAAGAGGCGCGCGCCTCGAAGAAAATCAAATTCCTGTCGATTGCCCGCCTGCTCGGCGAAGCGATTCGACGCATTCACAATAGTGATTCGGTGAGCTCGCTGTTCGTGTAGCGGCTAGCAATTTGGAGATGACGATGGACGCAATCAAAGTTTCAGCGAGCACCCGCGACGGTCAAGGCAAAGGCGCTGCGCGCCGTCTGCGCACCGAAGGTCGCATTCCCGCGGTCGCGTACGGCAAGGGTTTGCCGGCGCAAGCTCTCGCCGTCGCGCCGGACGCGATCAAGAGCGTGCTCGCGAGCGCGCGCGGTCGCAACACGGTCGTGAACCTCGAGCTCGAAGGCAAGAAGGGCCTCACCGTGTTGCTATCCGACTTCCAGTATCACCCCGTCACGCGCGCGCTGCTCCACGCGGACTTCGTGCAGATCCATCTGGATCAGCCAGTGAACGTCGAAGTGCCGCTCGAGCTCACTGGCAAGGCAGCGGGCGTCGTCGCTGGCGGCACCTTGCGCCAAGTGTTTCGCAAATTGCCGATCCGTTGCTTGCCCGAGAAAATCCCAGTGAAGATCACGTACGACGTGACCGAGCTCGGACTCGACGGGCACGTGCCGGTGAAAGCGCTCGCGCTGCCCGAAGGCGTCTCAGTGCGCTTGCCGGCGGAGCAGACCGTGGCTTCGATCGTTCACGAAATCATGCGCGGCGATGATGAAACCGCCGCGGCCGCTGGTGCCGCCGCTG
>DASYCL010000067.1:0-5443 GCA_036500245.1 Polyangiaceae bacterium
AGATCGAATTTCGAAGCGTCGCGGTTCGACGGAAGTTCGCGATTGCGCGGCACGCTCACGGTGTCGTAGCCGAAGTCGGTAAACAACGAGGCCGCGGGTTCGCGCGAGGTGCGATCGAACTTGTGGCAGGAGCTGCAGGCGCCTTTTTCGCGATCGTCGAACAGCGCGAGCCCCTTTTCTTCGAGCGGCGAGAGCTCGGCCGATCCCCGCAAGTAGTCGTCGAATTTGGACGAGAATGGCGACATGCTCGGGCTGGTCAAAAATGCTTCGACGCAGAAACCGAGCGCTTCGACGGCATTTCCCGGTGTGTCGAACGCGCGCTCGAACTCGGCGCGAAGTTCGTCCGCGTAGGCGTGCTCGCCCTCGCCGTTTCGTACGACGGCGGGGGCACGCGCGTGGCATAGCTCAGGTGAGTTCCGAGCGCGCGGCTTCGCCTTGCCAGATTTCGCGCAGAATTTCGGCCACCGCTTCGTACAGAGCTTCGGGGATTTCGTCGCCGATTTCGAGCTCGTTCAGAGCGCGAGCGACGGGCACGTCGCGCACGACGGGTACGCCGTAGGCGCGCGCGGCTTCGACGATCAGTTTCGCCATCTCGCCTTGGCCCTGGGCGACGACCGATGGCGCTGATTCTTCTTCTTCGCTGTACTTGAGCGCGGTAGCAAGATGAGTTGGGTTCACGACGACCACACTGGCGGTTTTCACGGCGCCGAGTGTGGCGCCGGTGAGGGCTTCTTGATGAGCGCGCCGTCGCGCGGCTTTGATCGCGGGATCGCCTTCGGATTCGCGGTGCTCGCGCTTGATCTCGTCTTTGGTCATGCGGTGGCGCTGGAGCCAGGCGCGTCGGCTGAGCAATAGATCGACTAGCCCGAGCGAAAGCCCAATTGCCGCCGCGAACCACGCAACGTGCGTCGCGATGTTTCCCGCGACCAGCGCGGCCGCGCGCGCGTTGCCGATCGTGGCCGCGAAGTCGGCGCCGTGCGCGGTGAGTTGCCTCAGTGCGTACCAAGCGACCAGTGACGCCGCGACCAACGCGCGCGCGATGCTCACGAAGCGTTGCCACGAAAATAAACCCTTGATGCCGGTAAAGACATTCAGCCGATCGAGACTCGGCGAGAGCTTCTTTAGGCTGAACGCGCCGCCGCTTTGCGCGAAGCTCGCCGCACCGCTGGCGAGCGCGGCCACACAAGCGATCGGCGCGCTGAGTCCGATCACGATCGTCGCGATTGCCGCCGGACTAGCGACCATCGCTGGGCGCTCGAGCGCGCTCGAAATCAGCGACGCAGCGCGCTCCGTGGCGAGCGCGACCACGCCACCCACCACAGCGAGCGCCGCCACGAAACCGACGCTTTGCGACAGCGCGCCCGAGACCGCGCTGTCGCCTTCGGCTCGCGCTTTTTGCAGGCGCCGTTGCGTCGGTTGTTCGGTCTTGTCGCTCAACGGCTCGGCTCCACGCGCTCATCGGCCGGCGCGCGGTCGGAGTTTCGCCCGATCTTCTTTACTAGAGCAAATACGGCAGACCTGCGCCGCCGGTCAGCTTCCAGGCGGCCGCGGTCTGCTGAATGATCGGTGCGCGGATCACCGCGGGCGGGTGCGTGTTTTCGAATGCGAAGAGCAGCGCGCTGGCGCTGAATTGTTCGAGCCCGGCGAAGAACTGCATCGTAATGAGCGCTCCGCCTTCGGTCAGGTGATAGCCCTGGCGGCGAAAGCCCATCGTGAGGAGGGTGTTGGTGCCCGAGGCATCGGCCGCGATTTCGTTCGGTTGATTGAACAGCGGTACCGCGCCGGATAGCGCTTGTCCGAGCTCGGCCAGCGGCAATTGTCCCGCCGAAGTGCAGGGCAAATGCCCGAGATAGTGATGCGCGAGCTCGTGTCCGAGCACGAACCCAATCTGCTCCTCCAAGAGCTGATGTTGGCGCGTGACTTTGCGTCCGTCCATCTGCTGCGTCGGGTCGAAGAAGCCGGGCGGCGGCTCTACGATCGCCTGATTCGGCTGCTGCTTTTGCACGATCAGCTGGATGTAGTCGTTCAATTTGTGCGTGCCGAAAATCTCGTCCGTCGCGCGCGCTTGGCTCAAATGCGCTTCGATGTCGAGCAGGCCGTCGGTGATCGCCATGGCCGCGTGTCCGCTCGACGTGCAAGTCGCGAATGCGTTCACAGCGCCGATCGTGCTGTCGACGACGAGCGGAATCCCCGCCACGCGCGCTTGCTGCGGCGGCGGCAGCGTCGCCACGAGCTCGTTCAAGAGTGATTGCGCCTGTCCGCGCAAGTAACCGAGGTCGACCAGCGTGATCGGATCGTTCGGCATCGGCGGCACGGGCACGCCGGGCGCAGGCAGTGCCTGTGCTTGGCCTGCGGTTGCGATCACGCCAGGCTGAGTCGGATACTGGGCCGGCGCAGTGGCTCCAGGCGGTGCCCCGGGCGGATACTGGTTCGGGTACGTCGGCTGCGTGTTGTTGCTATTGCTGCTGCCGCACGCAGCGATCGCTCCGGCTAGTGCGACGAGTGCCGTTCCAGCGATGCTCCGAAGACTGGTTCTCATTTCGGCGCGAAGCATAGCAATCGCGCCTCGGTTTCGCGTTTGAAATTATTGGGGTGTTCCGCCCCTAGAGCGCGCGGGAGCGACAAATCCGCGTCCAGGTTACGCTTCTGGCACGTGACCGCCGCCGAGCTCCCAGCGCCATTTCGAGATCCGGGCGAGCACTTCGTCGAGGGCAACCAAGTGTGGCTGTTGCGCAACGGCGAAACTGCATACCCCGAGATGCTCGCCGCGATCGAGCGCGCAGAGGCGCAAGTATTGCTCGAGATGTATTGGTTCGGCTCCGACTCCATTGGGCAAAAATTTGCGGCTGCGCTCGCGCGGGCTGTACAGCGTGGAGTCGAAGTGGCGGTCGTGTTCGACGCGGTCGGCTCGGTGGGCGCGAGCGAGCTCATGTTCGAAGAGCTCGAACGCGCCGGCGTGCGCGTGATCGAATTCAACCCGATCGCGCCGTGGAAGCGCCGCTTTCGCTTGTCGCGACTGACGCGGCGGGATCATCGCAAAATCTTGGTCGTGGACGGCCGCGTCGGGTTCACTGGCGGCATCAACATTGCGGATTTTTGGCTTCCGCTCGACGAAGGGGGCGCCGGTTGGCGCGACGACATGGTTCGCATCGACGGCCCCGCGGTCGCCGGTTTGCGCGATTGCTTTGCGCGCGTGTGGGCGCGCTTGCGCGGCGGGGAGTTGCGCTTGGTCGGTTACCCCGCGTTGCCGCTCGACACCGGGGTCAGCGCGAGCGGACAAGCGGTGCGCGTGCTCGGTCAACACGTTTTTCGCACGCGGCACCAAATCTCTCGCGCTTACCTGCATTACTTGCGCACGGCGCTGAAGCGCATTTTCATCGCCAATTCGTACTTCGTGCCGGACGGCCGCGTGCTTCGCGCGCTGAGTCGCGCGGCGCGGCGCGGCGTGGACGTGCGCATCATCGTGCCCGGGCAAAGTGACGTCGACATCGTGCGCCACGCGAGCCGTGCGGTCTGGGGGCGCTTGCTGCGAGCGGGCGTGCGCATCTTCGAATGGGACGAGAGCGTGCTCCACGCGAAGAGCGCGGTGGTCGACGGCAGCTGGAGCACGACGGGGACCTTCAATTTCGACTACTGGTCGTTGCAGGTGAACCTCGAAGTGAACGTGAGCGTGCTCGACGCGCGCTTCGCCTCGACGCTCGAAGCCTCGTTTCTGGATGATTTTGCGCGCTGCCGCGAAGTGCGGCTGGCGGATTTTCGCTTTCGTCCGCTCGGCCAGCGCTTGCTCGAATTCATCGCCTACCGTTTGCGGAAGTTTCTCTGAGCGTCATGAGCACACAGCAGCAAATGCGCTAAAGTGAGCGCGAACGTGGCTCATCGCTCGAACTCGTACGAACTCGAATTTCGCACGCATGAGCGCGTGAGCGAGATCGGCGAGGCCGCGTGGCGCGCGGTCGCGGGTGAGCATTGTTTGCCATTTTTGCGCTACGAGTGGCTCGCGGCGCTCGAGGAAACGGGCTGCATCGAGCCCTCGCGCGGCTGGCTCGCGATGCACGTCGCGGCGTATCTCAATGGCGACATCGTCGCTATCGCGCCGGCGTACGTCAAGGGCAACAGCGAAGGCGAGTTCGTGTTCGATCATTCGTGGGCCCGCTATGCGGAAGGCTCGCTGCGCGTCGAGTACTATCCGAAGCTCGTCGTGGCAGTGCCGTTCACGCCTGCCACCGGGCCGCGAATTTTGATCAAGCCGGGCGCCGACCTGGACGAGCCGCGCATTCTGCGCGGCTTCGCGGACGCGCTCCAGCAAATCGCCGAACGCATTTCGGTCTCCGGCGTGCATGTGCTCTTTCCGGAGTCAGCACAAGCGAGCGCGTTCGAAGACGCAGGCTACGCGCAGCGCCTCGGGGTGCAATTTCATTGGCAGAACGCCGGTTACGGCAAATTCGAGGATTTTTTGGCGCGCTTTTCCTCGAAGCGTAGAAACCAAATCAAGCGCGAAATGCGCGAGATGCGCGATCGCAATATCGAGATCGACGTGCTCACGGGCGATCGACTGCGGCCGGAGCGCGTGGATTTCATTTTCGAATTCTACCGTTCGACGGTGGAAAAATTCTTCTACGGCCGGCAGTATTTGAATCGCGCGTTCTTCGAGCAAGTGTGCGCGACTATGCCCGAGCAGCTGCACGTCGTGATCGCGAGCGACGGCGGCTCGAAGAAGCCGATCGCGGGCGCATTCAACCTACTCGGTCAACGCGCGCTCTACGGTCGCTACTGGGGCGCGCTCGAAGATCGCCCGTTCTTGCACTTCAACGTCTGCTTCTATCGCGGCATCGAAGAGTGCATCGCGCGTGGGCTCGAGCTGTTCGAACCCGGTGCGGGTGGCGAGCACAAGCTCGCGCGTGGTTTCGAGCCGGCGCTCACGTTCAGCGCGCATGCCTTCCGCGATCGCCGACTTTCCGCGGCAATTTCCGACTTTTTGCAGCGCGAACGCGCGGCAATCACGGCCCACGTCGCCGAAGCGAAGGGCGAATCCGGACTGCGCGAGCTTCCGTCAGGCGCGTGAGGTGACAGTCACTCGCCCGTGTTGCGCTTGGCGGGCGGCGTCGAGCCAGAGCGGGAAGCGGGCTGACGCACGCTCGACCCGGACGGGGGCCGCGAAGAGCTGCGCACCGCTGGCATGCCGCCCGCGGACGGGCTACGCACAGCCGCCATTTGTCCAGCCGAATCCAAGCGTCGCGCGCCGCTGCCGCGACCCGGCGGAATCGAGCGTGTGCGATAGACTTCACCGTCTACGAGCACTTCGACGCCGAGCGCGCGACAACGCCGCGCCACGCGCTCTAAATCCGCGCCCACCGCGAGGAGCAGCCCCGCGGGCGGCGACGGATCGACGAATAGGTCCGCGCTTTGACGTCGCGTGCGCAAGAGCTCGCGCACTTCGGGATCT
>DASYCL010000068.1:0-2131 GCA_036500245.1 Polyangiaceae bacterium
AAGGAGCCGAGAGCTCGAAGCGGAGCAAGATCGTGTCCTCATCGAAAGCGCGCAGAAAGGCGACAAAGCCGCCTTCAAGAAGCTGGTGCAACGGCATCAGCGGCGCGCCTTCGCGATCGCTCTGGGCCTACTTCGAGACGAGCAAGACGCACGCGAGGTCGTGCAGGAAGCATTCCTCCGCGTTTACCGCGGTCTCGATTCCTTCCACGGCGGATCTACCTTCTTCACCTGGCTCTACCGGATCGTCACGAATCTATCTATCGATCTCATGCGCAAGCCGGCGCGCCGTGCGGCTGAGCTCGACCCGAACCGGGAAATCGACGAGGCCGACATTCCGTTGCTCAGCCGCATCGACGGCGCCGACCCGCTGGATGTCCTGCGCCGTGCTGAAATCCGAAACAAACTGGAAGCCGCGCTGGAAGCACTTCCCATCTACCATCGCGGAGTTATCGTGATGCGAGAGGTGGAAGGTTTGAGCTACGAAGAAATGGCCGAGGCGATGGGCGTGTCCAAGGGCACGATCATGAGCCGGCTATTTCACGCGCGACAAAAGCTGCAGCGCGCGCTCGCCGACTGCTACGCCGAAGAAGGCCCCGCGCGCCCTCGCGATTCCGGCGAAGGGAGCAAGCCGTGAACGTCTCGCGCGAGCTTCTGATGCGCTACCACGACGGCGCGGTCTCCGAAGAGGAAGCCGTCACCGTCGAAGAAGCACTGGAGCACGAGCCCGCGTTGCTCGAAGAGCTCGAAGCGTATGCGGAGCTCGGTAGCTTCGTGCGCGCGTGGGGTGAGTCGTGCTCGGAGCACGAGATCGACATCGCGGATTCGGTGCTGGAAAAAATCGCCGCGATCGAGGCGCCGCCCGCGCGCATCGCGCCGGTTCACTCGATCTGGCCGCGCGTGGCGACCTGGGTTTCGCTCGGTGCCGCCATCGCAGCGGGCTCGCTGCTCGTGATTCGCTCTTGGTCCGCGCCGCACAAAGCGCCGGGCGCACAGGCTCCGGTCGCTTCAGCGAGCGGGCAAAGCGTGCAAGTCGCAGTGAGCGCGGTGGTGCCGCCGCCCGAAGTTTCCGCGGCGCTCGAGGAAGAGCCGAAAGAGCCGCCCGCGACGATCGAATCGGTTGATTTCGGAGACACGAGCGGCACCGTATTCGTGCTTTCGACCGACTCGGCGGAGACGCCAGTGGTGTGGACGCCGGACGACGACCAAGCCGACGACCAAGCCGACAAGGATCGATCCGAGTCGTTATGACGCGCGCGGGGTTGGCGTTCTCGTCGTTGGTGCTCGCACTGACGCTGCCCGCGTACGCCGGCGCGCCGTCGCACCCGGCGACGAGTAGCCCGCCGCCTGCCGCGTCGAACAAGCCTCCGAGCGATCAAAGCTTCGCTGCCGAAGTCTTGGTCTTACACGCGACGAACGACAAGACCGGCATCGACCCGCGGATCGGCAAATTGCCCGAGCTCGGCAAGGCCCCCTTTTCGAACTACGATAGCTACAAGCTGCTCGAGCGCACGCGCTTGCCGTTGAAGAGCGAGCCCGAAAATCTCAAATTGCCGAACGGCCGCACGCTGCAAGTGCGCTTGCTCGAAGTGCCGCAAAAAGATTCCGTGCGTCTGTCCGCGAGCATCAATCGCCCGAACGGCAAAGAGTTTTTGCCCCTGCTCGAAGTGAAGGCGCGCGTCGGCCAAGCCTTCATCGTCGCAGGCCAGAGCTACAAAAAGGGCATTTTAGTGCTCGTGATTCGCGTCGCGAAGTGACGCGCCGCGCGCAGCCGCCGCGACTCGACGCCGAAAGGCTCCGCCGCCACGCGCCGTAGTGCGTGACCATCAAAACCAAAACCCCTCCCGAGTTTTGATTTGGTTGATGGTCACGCGGCGCACGCAGCGCGTCGCAGCCTTCGGAGTCGCGTTTCGACTTTCGAGAGTTCCCGCCAAGGCGCAAAGGAGCGCAGAGTACGCCGAGCTTTTTTGGATTTCTTGAGTGCCGCAGAGACGCACCCGTGCTCATCCCAAAGCGCGCGCGAAGCCTTTCCGCCAGTGCTCTGTTCTGTCGCGCCCAAGCGCGCGCGAAGGCTTTCAGCCGCATGCTCTTTTCCTTCGCGCTCAAGCGCGCGCGCAGGTCGTCAACTGCATGC
>DASYCL010000069.1:0-6309 GCA_036500245.1 Polyangiaceae bacterium
ACCATTTCATCCCCATGAGCTGGGTCACCACGGTGGACGACAAGGTGCACGTCGATCGCCCCGGCGACCAAGCCATGCGCGAGTGGTCCACGTCCGCGCCGAGCTGAGCATGTGGCGCGGCAGCGGAGTCACGGTGTCCGTTTTTGCCCTCAGCTCCGCTGCCGCGCCGGTCTCACGGTTGGACCGGGAGCACGTGTAGCTCGCGAGATCATTGCGAGTCGTCGCGTAACGAAATCACCATCGAGTTGGCACGCGGAGTGCTTGAACGAGCTACTCGCGTTGGCTACACCGGTCATCGCTAGGACCACTCCACTCGATCCCGACGAGATTCCCATGACTTCTCTCCCCTCCTCCGACTTGCCGTCCGCCTCGGATTTGCCCACGGACTTCGTGGCTTTTTTGGCACAGCGTAGCGGGCTGTCGCCCGAAGCCGCCGCATGCCGATTGGAATCCTGGGTCGGCGAATATCAGGCAACTGCCGCAAACAGGCCGCAGCTGGCGAAAGCTTCAGCGGGCGCTCGAGTCTCGGCGCTCACGGCGTGAAATATCGGTCGCGCGCATCAGAGGCAAGCGCTCGAATCAGCGGCGAGCGAGCAGACTCGCCACCAGGCGTTCCGCGGCTTCCGGCGCGGACAGCGCGCCAGATTCGACTTCGCGTAGCGCGGCTTCACGCGCTTGCGAGAGTTCCGAGTCCTCGACGAAGACCGCGTGGAGCGCGTCGTCGAGTGCCGCTTCGAACCATGCGCCGCGCTGCGAGCCGCGGCGCAGCAAGAGCTCGCCGCTTTGCGCGGCTTCGTCCTGGCGACTCAATAAGGCGCTCCACAACTCAGCCACGCCGGCGCCGTCGAGCGCGCTGACGCTGAGCACGTCCGGCATGCGGCCCGCGCGACTGATGCCGAGGCTCGCGCGGAGCGACGCTGCATCCGCTTGCACCGACGCGACGCGTTCGGCGTCGGCCTTGTTGAACGCGATCAGATCGGCCGCTTCGAGCACGCCGCGTTTCATGCTCGAAATGTCGTCGCCCGCGCCGGCGAGCAGCACGAGCAAGACCAAGTCGACCATGCTCGCGACGCGCTCTTCGGATTGCCCGACGCCCACGGTTTCGACGAACACGACGTCGTGACCCGCGGCCTCGCACAGCGCGATGACTTCGCGCGTGCGGCTCGCGGTGCCGCCGAGCACGCCGCGCGTCGGGCTCGGCCGAATGAATGCGGCGTCTTCTTGCGCGAGTTTCGTCATGCGCGTCTTGTCGCCGAGCACGCTACCGCCGCTGTCGCGGCTCGAAGGATCGACCGCGAGCACCGCGACGCGCCGGCCGTCCGTGACGGCGCACATGCCGAGCGCGTCGATCAGCGTGCTTTTGCCTGCGCCGGGCACGCCGGTCACACCCAGCCGAATGCCGGGTTTCGCGACCGGCAACAGCAATGACAAGAGCGTGCGCGCGGGTTCGCGATCTTCCGCGCGCGTGCTTTCGACGAGCGTGATGGCCTTGGCGAGCGCGCGCCGATCGCCGTTGTGCACCGCGTGTGCGAGCTCGGACGCGAAGCTCACGGCTTCACCCGAGCTGAAGACACACTGGGCGCTTCCAACAAATCCAAGATCTTTCCGGCCATCTCCGGGATCTTCGCGGCGGGTCCGAAAATGAGCGACACACCCGCGGCGTAGAGCGCCGGCTCGTCCGCGGGCGGGATGATGCCGCCGCAGATCACGCGCACGTCGCTCGCGCCGAGCGCGCGGAGCTCCGCGATCAACTCCGGCACGAGCGTCACGTGCGCGCCGGCTTGGGTCGAGATGCCGACCAAGTGCACGTCGTTGTCCATGGCTTCGCGCGCGACTTCGCGGGGCGTCTGAAACATCGCGCCGAGATCGACGTCGAAGCCGAGATCCGCGAGCGCGCTGGCTACGACTTTCGCGCCGCGATCATGGCCGTCTTGGCCGACCTTTCCGATCAGGATGCGCGGATTGCGTCCGTGCGCGGCGCCAAACGCGGCCACGCGCGCGCGCAGGGCCGACCACTCGGCGTCCGTTTGGTAATAGCTGCCGTACACGCCGGTCACAGTATGGACTCGGCCTTCGTAGCGCCCAAAGACTTCGGCCAAAGTCGCGCTGATTTCGCCGACCGTGGCCCGCGCGCGTACGGCTTCGATCGCGCTTTCGAGCAAATTGCCCGAACCCGCGCCGGCTCGCGCGCGAAGCTCCGAGAGCGCACGTACCACCGCTTGGTCATTTCTTATTTTTTTGAGGTTCTCGAGGCGTGCGCGTTGCGCCTCGAGAACCGCGCGGCCGCCCGCCACGCGGACATCGAGCGGGGGCGCGTCTTCACTCTGCGCCTGAAAGCGATTGACCCCCACAATCACATCTTGCCCGCGATCGACGCGCGCTTGACGTCGCGTCGCGGCTTCTTCAATCCGGCGCTTGGGAAGCCCGGCTTCAATCGCGCGCGCCATGCCGCCCAGGGCTTCGACTTCGTCGATCACGCTGAGCGCACGCCGGCTCAATTCCTCGGTCAAAGACTCCATGAAGTACGAGCCGCCGAACGGATCGACCGTGTGCGTGATGCCGGCTTCATGTTGCAAAATCAACTGCGTATTGCGCGCCACGCGCGCCGAATGCTCGCTCGGCAATGCGAGCGCTTCGTCGTACGCGTTGGTGTGCAGGCTCTGCGTACCGCCGAGCACGGCCGCGAGCCCTTCGATCGTCGTGCGCACGACGTTGTTCAACGGATCCTGCGCGGTGAGACTGACTCCGGAAGTCTGACAATGAGTGCGGAGCTCGAGCGAGCGCGCGTCCCGCGGAGAAAAGCGCTCTTTGACGAGCTTTGCCCATAGCTCGCGCGCCGCGCGCAATTTCGCAATTTCCAAGAAAAAATTCATGCCCGTGGCGAAGAAGAACGACAGCCGCGACGCGAATTGATCGATCAGCAAACCACGCGAGAGCGCGGCGCGGATGTACTCGAGGCCGTCCGCGAGCGTGTAGCCGAGCTCGAGATCGAGCGTCGCGCCGGCCTCTTGCATGTGATAGCCGGAGATCGAAATCGAGTTGTAACGCGGCATGTTCTTGGTCGCGTACTCGATGATGTCGGCGACGATACGCATCGACGGCGCGGGCGGATAGATGAAGGTGTTCCGCACCATGAACTCCTTCAAAATGTCGTTTTGAATCGTGCCGCTCAGATCCTTCTGCGCCACTCCTTGCTCTTCCGCGGTCACGATGTAACTCGCGAGGATCGGCAAGACCGCGCCGTTCATCGTCATCGACACGCTGGTCGAGCCGAGCGGAATGCCGTCGAAGAGCAGCTTCATGTCTTCGACCGAGTCGATCGCGACGCCGGCAGTGCCAACGTCACCCGAGACGCGCTCGTTGTCGCTGTCGTAACCGCGGTGCGTCGCGAGATCGAACGCAACGCTGAGCCCGCGTTGACCCGCGGCGAGCGAGCGCTTGTAAAATGCGTTGCTCTCTTCGGCCGTGGAAAAGCCAGCATATTGCCGGATCGTCCACGGGCGCGAAGTGTACATCGTGGCGCGCGGACCGCGCCGGAACGGATACTCGCCCGGACTTTGCTCGAGCCCGTCTACGTTCACCCAATCTTCGCTCGTGTAGAGCGGACGAATCCGGATGCCTTCGGGCGTATCGAAGCTCAAACTATCCGGCTCTTTGCCGTCGAGCTCTTTCCGCGCGAGCTCGGCGAAGACTTCGCGCGTGCTCTTGGACTCGGGCATGTGCAGAGCTTATCCGACCTGAGTGTGTAGAGCTTATCCGACCTGACGATTCATCAGATCTTGCCGTGCTTTTTTGGCCCTGCGCACGAATCAACGCTTGGCCGCTCGCGCGTCCAGCAATGCGACGGGCGCCTGTTCGGTCAGTTCTAACGTGGCCGCCCTTCTTTCTAAAACCGTGATCAGCCCGGCGAATCTGCTGCCTGTCTTATTTCCGGGCAGGCGAGCCCAAGCCCTTCGCGCGCGCTCCGGCGCGACAGAGAGGAGAAAGATTGTGGCGGATGGTCGGGATTGCTGCTGACCGTTCAGCGCATCTTGGACCCTTCTTTCGCGCCGGCGCGCGCGCGAAGGCCGCCAGCCGCATGCCCGGAAAATAATACAAAGCCAGCGGGTTCACGCGGCTGATCACGGTTCTAGAAAGAGAGGCGAGTAATGAAAACTGACCGAACAGGCGCCCGTCGCGCAACTAGACGCGCGAGCGGCCAAGCGTTGATTCGTGCGCAGGGCCAAAAATCTCAAGCCGCGCTCACCTCTCAGACCGAAACAAACCTCTAAGTCTTCTTACGCGAACGCACGATGCGTTCGAGCGTAGACCCCGCAGTGCGCGCGAGCACGTCCGCGCGGCGCGTGGCTTCGGTCGAGTCGCGGAAGCCGACCATCATCAGGATCAAGCTCGGCCGCTCTGAGACGTTGACCGCGCGCGCGTAGCACTCCGCGCTTCGCGGTACGCTCCATTTTCCGTCGAGCGATTTGAGCGCGGCGAGCTGTGCTTGCGGACCCAGGTAGTAGCCCGTGCGGGCCGCGGCATCGAGCAAGCTGCCGTTACCGGACGGCACGCTGAGCGCGCGGAGTTCGTTCGCGGCGCCGAGCGCGGCGCTGCCGGCGCGGACGTCGAAGCTCGCGCCACGCACAGCGAACACGAGCGCGTGTACGGGCTCCAAACCATCACACAGTCCGGCCACCACTTGCTCCGGCGAAGTCGCGCGATCGATCGCCGCGACCGCGGCTTCGAATTCGACCGCCCAGGGCGGACCTGCGAGTTCAGGCTCGGGCGCGCGCCAAGGGAGCGTGGCAGGTTCTGCTTGGCTCGGCGCAGCGGGCGCGCGTTCCGCGGAAAAAGCCTTTGGCCGGCTCAAATTGAGCACCGGCTCCGGCGCCTCGGACTCGCGCTCACGCTCAACGATTTCGGGCGAAATCTGAGGAGCGTCGACCGTCCGCTGCTTAGCTGGGGCGAGCGATTTGCGCACCAGCGGGATCGGCGGCTCGCTCGGTTGTGCTTGGGGTTTCTCGTTGATCTCGATCGCGCGTTCGTCGGCCTCGGCCTCGTCGGGGCGATTTCCGGTGAGCACGCGCGATAGCCCAGGCAGAAAAATTCCGGCAGCGTGCAAGCCTTCGAGCGCCGCGATCAGCTCTGAAAATGGCGCCCGTAAGATGCGAATGGGCACCCCCAAATGAAACCCGAATTCCGTGGCGACATGGGCGTCGAGCACGTCCACCGCGGCGACGTCGATTCGATCGCTGCGCGTGTCGCGATGGACGGGCAGCGCGAGCAATCGCTCGCACATGCCGAGTGGTAATTTTTTGACCACCTCCGGCAAGGCGCGCACCGTGTGAATCGCTGGAAATTCGCTGCGATCGAGCGCTCGCTCGAGCAACTCGACGAGGTCGGGGTAAAGCTCGTTGACCGCTTGCGTCAAAGAAACCCCGCGATCCACTGCAGCGAATAGCGCAGCTTCCACTTTCGCGGTGTCCGCTCCGCTATGAATCAGTCGCCGGGCGAGCTCTGCTGACAAGGCGGGAGATGTTAGTAGCGCTCCGTCCCAAAAGTAAGCTTTTCTGGCCCTGCGCGTTTCGTTGCGCTCGGTCGCGCGACTGGCCGCGCGATGGGCGCCTGTTCGGTCAGTTCTCGTGGGGTCCCGCCGCCATTCGAAAACCGTGATCACGCGCTTCGCGATCCCCGACGGGGGGAGCCCGGCGAACTTTCCCGGCATCCGGCTGCCAGCCTTCGCGCGCGCTCCGGCGCGAAAAGAAGAGCCAGAAATGTGACGAGAAATCAGTTTTTGTTTCTGACTGTTCATCCGATCTTGCGCGCGGTCGCGCCCGACAAGGCTTGGGCTCGCCTCGCCCGCCCGGAAATAAAACAAAGCACCAGATTCGCGCGGCTGATCACGGTTTTCGAACGCAGGGCGGCCACGTTAAAACTGACCGAACAGGCGCCGGTCGCGCAGCTAGTCACGCGGGCGGCCAAGCGCGACATAACGCGCAGGGCCCGAAAAAAACCTCACTCGCGGAATTGAAAGACGACTTCGGACCGGCGGACCAAACCGAGTTCGTCCCGAGCGGCGCGTTCGACCGCGGCCGGGTCATCTTTGATGTGCGCGACTTCGGCGCGCAGCTCCCAGATTTGCTCGGACAAACGCGAGACCTCATCGTCGGCGCGGACTTTCTCGTCACGAAGGCTTTGCAGGCGGGGCAATCCCGTCGACGAAAGCATCA
Organism: Polyangiaceae bacterium; assembly: GCA_036500245.1. GTDB lineage: Bacteria > Myxococcota_A > Polyangia > Polyangiales > Polyangiaceae > PMG-095. The sequence continues at coordinate 6,213 of DASYCL010000069.1, forward strand.
TCATGGGCACCGAAATGGCGGCCAGGGCGAGCACGGCAAGCGGCAGAACACGCTGTGCGAAGAGGGCGCCGGAGGTCACGGATAGAAGCTCTCACAG
>DASYCL010000070.1:0-6154 GCA_036500245.1 Polyangiaceae bacterium
GGCGCAAGCCGGTGTGCCGCTTTCGGACGCCGCCAAAGATCTCGGCGCGGATCCCAAGCTCTGGTTTTGGCCGCAGTTCGTGGTCGAAAATCAATTCGGTTCGACGCGCCGTTTCCACGTCGGCCTGAATGTCGGCGCGCGCCTCCACGGCGGCAACAATCCGAAGTTCGAAAACGACGTGACCGGCAAGCCGCAGCTCGCCGAGGGCACTTTCGAATACGCGAATCTCGGCACCGGCAGCCTCGGCCTTTCCTACCGCGTGCTCGACTCGTTGGATTTGGTGGGTGAAACCTACGCGTCTTACTTGCTCGGTGGTGAGTCGGATTCGAAGCAGAAGCTGAGCGAAGAATTGCTCGGCGGCATCAAGCTCTTCATCGAAGACAACAGCTACTTGATGATGGGCGCTGGCAGTCGCGCGTTCTCCACCGGCTTCGAAGCCGCCGATCTGCGGCTCGTGCTCGGCTTCGTGTACGAACCGTCGATCGGCGACCGCGACGGCGACGGCTACAAAGACGACCAAGACCAGTGCCCGGACGAACCGGAAGACTTCGACGGCTTCAAAGACGAAGACGGCTGTCCCGATCCCGACAACGACAACGACGGCATTCCGGACGTGCGAGATCGCTGCCCGAACATCCCCGAAGATTTCGACGGCGATCACGACGAGGACGGCTGTCCCGACGTGACGAAAGACGGCGATCGCGACGGTGACGGCATTCCGGATTCGAAGGACAAGTGCCCGGACGTTCCGGAAGACAAGGACGGCTTCCAAGATCAAGACGGCTGCCCCGATCCCGACAACGACAAAGACGGCATTCCGGACAAGCAAGATCAATGTCCGAACGACGCCGAAGACAAAGACGGCTTCGAAGACCAAGACGGCTGCCCCGATCCGGACAACGATCACGATCAAATTCCGGACGTGAAGGACAAGTGCCCGAACGAGCCCGAGACCTACAACGGCTTCCAAGACGAAGACGGCTGCCCCGACAAGGGCAAAGTCATCATCGAGGGCAACGACATCGTGATCCTCGACAAGGTGCAGTTCGAGACCGGCAGCGCGAAGATCTTGCCGGCGTCGAACCCGATCATCGACGCGGTCGCCGCGACGCTGAAGGGTCACCCCGAGTTCTTGGTGCTCGAAGTCGCCGGCCACGCCGACGAACGCTCCTCGGACGAATACAACCTCAACCTGACGAAACTGCGAGCCGCCGCCGTGATGGATGCGCTCCGAACCCGCGGCGTCGCCGCGAGCCGCCTCGTCTCACAAGGCTACGGCGAATACTGCCCGCTCGATCCGCGCAGCACGCCTGCCGCGTGGGAAAAGAATCGCCGCGTCGAATTCAAGGTGGTGAAGACCGAAGAAGGCCTCACCGGCGTCGAACGCGGCTGCGAAACCGCGCGCTCGAAGGGCGTCATGCCGCCCCAAGTCCAGTGATTGGTTTTTGACGCGCTTCGTGACACCCGAAGGGGTGATGGTCACGCGTTACGCCGAAGGCCGGCAAAGCCTTCGGCGTCGCGGGGCGAAGAGCGCAGAGATCGAATTCGTGGGATCGCGCTCAGTGCGTGCTCGGCGCCGCGATGTATTCGTTGCCGAGCGTGGTCGGGTTGCCGTTCACGTCGAGTAGCGTCGCGTTGTTGAAATCCATGTCGTTCGGGTCGCTCGCCGAGCGTGTCTCGAACCAGCCGTAGCGCACGACGAGCGGGTGCTTTTTGAACATCGCGAGCGCGTCCGTATAAAACTTGTTCACGACGTCGACGGCTTGCAGCCGGCAGCTCCACTCGGTGATCCAAATCGGGCGCTGCCATTGTTCGGCCCATTTGATTTTGCCTTCGAGCTGACTCGTGTCGTTGCAAGTGCCGGGATCCCAGCCGTACCAGTGCACGGCGATGAAATCGACGCGCAGGTTTTGCGCCGCGACGCCGGTCATGAAATCCGGGAGCCAGCCTTCGCCGGCCACCGCGGGACTGCCGAGCGCGACACCGGGCTGATCGAAGGACGGCCACAGCTTTAGCGCGTCGGCCACGGTCATGTTGGCTTGGCCTGCGCCATCGGGCTCATTGAAACCGAGCAGGTATTTGGCGCCGCTCGCGACTGCTTTTGCCGGCATCGGAACCCAACTGAGCTTGGTCCAATCGCCCCAAATTTCCGGCACGTATTCGATGCCCGTGCACTTGGTGGTCGTGCTCCAGTTGTAATACCAAGACACGCCGAGCTTCGTGAGATCCGCGCATTGTCCGGCAGTGGTCGAGAACGCGACGCCTTTCAGCGGGTCGCCGGGAGCAGCCATGTTCGCCGCGCCGGCCTGCGCGGAATTGCCAGTGCCGCCGCTCGTCGTTGCGCTGCCGCCAGAGCCCACGCCCCCCCCCGAGCCACTCATCGCAGTGCCCGCCGCGCCCGTGCTCGTGGTGCCTCCGCTCGCGTTCGAACCACCGTTTGGATTCGTGCTCGAACCTGCGCTCGAATTCGCGTTGCCGGAGTCGCTGTTCGAAGCGCCGCTCGCGGCGTTGTCCGCCGGCCCCGCGCCGCTTACACAACCCACCGCGAACAACAGCAAAGCCGCCGGAGCGCGCACTTTCATATCGAGCTCATAACCTTGGCGCGCGAAGCCGAGCAAGGCACACACCGGCGCCATCGCCGGAAGCGCGCGAATTTAGTGGCGAAGGCCGAATTGGGCCCGATTGTCGGGCGAACTCGGGTTCGGTTGAAACCGCGTGCCGCTTTCGTTACGAAGTGCTCGTGAAGAACAGCGATTTGCCCGGCGTCAGCGCGATGAGTTTGTACGTGCCGCGATTCCGCGTGCCGCTCGATCAGTGGTGCGCCTGGACCGGCAACAACTGGGACAAAGTGCGCGCCGTCGTCGGTCATAGCTTTCGCGTCTGCGGGCGCCACGAGAACGTGTACACGATGGCGGCGAACGCCGTGCTCAGGCTGATTTTGCAAAACCAGATCGATCCGCGGCAAATCGGCTCGCTCGGGCTCGGCACCGAGTCGAGCACGGACAACGCCGCGGGAGCCGTGATCGTGCGCGGCATGGTCGACCGTGGGCTCGATAAGCTCGGCCTTCCGAGGTTGTCACGTCAACTCGAAGTGCCCGAGTTCAAGCATGCCTGTTTGGGCGGCGTCTATGCGCTGAAAAACGCGCTGCGCTACGTGAGCTACGACGCGAGTGGGCGCCAGGCCATCGTCGTCAGTGCGGATGTCGCCGAGTACGAACGTGGCTCGAGCGGTGAGCAGACACAAGGAGCGGGCGCGGTCGCGATGTTGGTCGAGCGCGAGCCGAAATTATTTGGGGTTGATCTGCTCCACGCGGGGAGCTCTTCGGACTATCGCGGTCCGGATTTTAGGAAGCCGCACGCGCGTCACTTCACGGACGGCTATGCCAAGAACACCGAACGCATGAGCGATTTCCCGGTCTTCAGCGGCAAATATTCGACCTTTGCCTACCTCGACGAAACCGTGCACGCGGTCGAAGACATGCTCAAGAAACTCGAGGTCTCCGCCGGTATTTACTACGAGAGCGTCCAAGGCTTGTTTTTCCATCGCCCGTATCACTTGATGCCGGTGCAAGCGATGGCGTTCTTGTACGTGCGCGGGCTCGCGCGCGGCGATCATCATCAAGATGAATTTCGCGAGCTGTGCTCTGAAGCGGGCGTCACGGTCGAAGCGGTGCTCGCCGAAACCGCATCGACGCCCGACTTGTACGCGCTCGTGCTCAAAGACGGCGTGGAGCTCGATCCGTACGCCGCGACGAGCACCGTCGCGAGCGCGCTCCGCAAACGCGCGAGCTTCCGCGAGCTCTTGAACAAGAAAATGAGTCTCGGCTCCGAAAACACGAAGCAGCTCGGCAATCTGTACAGCGCGGCGCTTCCGGCGTGGATCGCCGCCGGCCTCGAAGACGCGGCCGAGAAAAAACTCGCCCTCGCCGGCGCCAACATGGTCGCAGTCGGCTACGGCAGCGGTGACGCCGCCGAATCGATCCCGATTTCGCCGAGCTCCGGCTTCGAAGTGGCAGCGTCGCGCATCGGCATCGGCCGCGCGCTCGACGGCGCTATCGATCTCACGCAAAAACAATACGAATCACTGCACGATCGCCGCGAATTGGACTTGGAATATGCGCCGAGCTCGGAGTTCGTGATCGACCGCGTAGGTACCGCGTACGATGCGACGTTTCAAGATCTGAGCGTGGAGTATTACGAGTACGTGGTTTGAAAGCGGCGGCTCAATGCCGCCACTCGGCGTTCTGCGACGTCTTTTTCTTCACGACGTGCGGTACCGGCTCGCCGTAGGCTTTTTCATAGGCGCGCATTGCCGCGGTTCGGAGTTCACTCGGGTTTCGCGTGAGCAGTTGTGCGACCAACGTCGCGATGCGCTCGCGTTCGAGCCGCCCACGGCCGACGACTCGTTCCGGATCGATGCCGAGCTCGGTCGCGATGGCTTCGAACAAACCGAGCGCGGCGTACCAATAGGTGCCGCCGGAATTTGCGTTGAGCAAAATGCTCGACAAGACCACGAGCTCGAGCTCCGGCGAATCCGGCGCGTCCGCGAGCTGGGCCAAATAAGCCGAAAACTCCGAGCTGACTCGTTCTTGCCGGCTGCCCGCCGGCGCATCCAGCGGGTTTTCGAGCCCCAGAATCTTGCACAGCGAAGCCGGTATCGGTCGAAAGCCACGCGCGAAATCCAAGCGGTGCTCGACCTCGTGTCGCTCGATGCCCGCGACGTACGGCTCGCGCAAGCGCAAGAACGCAGCATAGTTTTTCTTGGCCAAGAGATCGTCGTGAAGCTCGTCCCAGTCGTAGAGTTCTTCGTTGGCGACGCGCAGGTGCAAATCCTTACCGTAGTTTGCCTCGGGGATCAGTCGCTCGGGGACGCGCAACAAGTGACCGCCGTCGGCGACGGTCGCGCGCCAGCGGCGCACGAGCATGCGCCGCTTCGCCAACAATCTGCCGACTTCGAGCACGTGTGGATCCGCGCTCAGCGCGGCGTAGTGGTTTCGCACCGTCTCGCCCGCGCGGCGCTCGATCTCGGTCACCCAAGGCAGATCCTGCTCGCGCGTTTCGTCGTCCACGAGTTCGGAAGATTCGCCGGGCGCGAGCGCCGGCAGCACCGAGCGCACCAGATCGCTTTCGATTTGATCGAGCAAGACGAGCGCAGCGGGCGTGCGCGGGCGCGTGTAGCCGAGCGCGCCGTAGCGAATGCCGAGCGTGTCGAGTCGCCATAAGTCGATCGCGCGCACCGTCGTGCCGCCGGCTTCGAACTCCGACTCGCGCTCGATGTAAAAACTCATCAAAAGCGGTAGCGGCGCGCCCGCGCGCGCAATGATGTCCGCGTCGACGAAATAGGGCAATTTCCCCTTGCGCATGAGCGCGCCGAGCGAGTTCGCGCCGTTGTAAAAACGCTCGCTCTCGCGCAGCGGTCCATCCGGATTTTGCGACGCAACCACCCAACCCGAGGCGTCGAGCAACTCACTGAGCGCGCCCACCGTGTCTTTGCCGAGTGCTTTCTGCGCTTCGGGGCCGGTCAATGTTTGGCGCGTTTCGGCGAGGGCCGTGCCGTTCACGCCGTTGCTGGTGCGCGCGACGAACATCGCGAGTCCTTCGCCGAGCACCCGTCCCGCCGCCGTCTCGCGCGGATCGAATGGCGCGAACGCGCGGCGCACAAAAAATCCAGCGGCCAGGAGCGCACCGAGGATGAACAAGGTGCCGAGCGTGAACCACGGCCCACGCCGATTCGGCCCGGGTCGCGCACCGAGCTCGGCGTAGCGCGCGAGCACCGCGTCGCGATCGGAAAAATCGAGCGCAATTTTGGGGTCCTCGTTGAAGAGGGCGGCGATGCGCAGGCGCTGCGCCGGGTCGTCGAGCAGGACTGCTTCGAGGTCCGCGCGGCGCAGCAGTCGCCGCACGCGCCGGCGCGCGACCAACGCGAGCAACGGATCGAGCTTGCCGAGCGCCGCGTTCGCCGCAATCACCGACTCTGCTTCGACGCCGCGCGCGAGCGCCGCCGCTAAATCCGCGCGCAGCGTCACAGCCCCGAGTCGAGCCCCTGCGCTCGCAATCGCGCGCGCGCTTCGTCCGCGCGGCGCGCCCAGCCGAGGCTCAGACCCGAAAACATCGCCGCTGACACCGCAATCGGCAACAGCATCAGCGCCAAGAG
>DASYCL010000071.1:0-9146 GCA_036500245.1 Polyangiaceae bacterium
CGGAGATCGAGCGTGCGCCCCGAAGTCTCACTCGTTGCTTCGACGCACGCCGCGTGCTCGCCGCGTTCGCTCGCCGAAAGCGTGTCGCAATCGACGCTATCTTCGGGCGCGTTCGGCGCGATGCGCGCAGCCAAATTCACGGCGCAGCCCGCGACGGGCGCGCGCTCGCTCACGAGCAATCGAAAGTTATCGAAGTGCGACAGTTTGCGAGCAGTTGGCACGACGAGCAGCGCCAAAAGCGCGAGGAAGAGCACGCTCCACGCGCCCTTCGGCATGCGGCGAGGGCTGCCTGGCCGAGCTTCGCTCGCCCCGAGCGCTCGATCCAATGCTTCGCCCGCGAGCGGCGCGGAGATCAACACCACAGACGCGAGCCCGAGGTGAAACGCTGGGTACAAACGCACCAGCACGAAACGGTTGACGAGCTCCGCTGCGAGGCCAAACGCGGCAATCAGCGCGAAGCACCAGCCCGCTCGCGCACGAAGCAGCCGCGCGATCGGGGCCACGACGCACCACGCGAGCGCGCCGCACAACCCGGCTACGAGTAGCGCAAAGCCGCCGCGGGTTTGCAGTGTCGCGAGGTGCCGCCCTCCCCCAACCCCAAAACCAACCACCAGGCCAAACAGCGCGCCGACACTGGCGAGCAAGCCGCGCAGCGCGCGAACTTCGGCATGTTCGACCAGAAACGCGAGGCCTGCGCCGAGCAGCGTAACCAAGCCCGCGGCGACCATCGCCGTCGGCGCGAGTCCGAGCAGCCCGTTCTGCACTTCCCAGGCACTGGTCAGCTCGCGCGCCGCGCTGCCGAGCGCGACGAACAGCTCCAGCGCGAGCACACACCAACCGGCGATGAGCGCGCGCGACAGGCGCGGAAGCGCGCCCAGCCCCGCGGCAGCAAGCGATTCGGTCACTTCAACGGAACTCGATACTGCCGACTTCGTAACGCCGGGTGCCGCCCGGCAAAGTTACGACCACTTCGTCACCAACGGACTTGCCGATCAGCGCGCGCGCGATCGGCGCCGAGATCGAGATCGTGCCATTTTTCAGATCCGCTTCGTCCGCGCCGACGATCTGGTAGGTGCTCTCTTCGTGCGTATCTAGATTGAGGACCGCGACTGTCGCGCCGAAACGCACGCGATCACCCGATAATTTCGCGGGATCGATGATCTCCGCGCGGGCGAGCTTATCCTCGATGTCTTTGAGCCGCGCTTCGACCAAACCCTGACGTTCTTTGGCCGCGTGGTATTCGGCGTTCTCTTTCAGATCGCCGTGCTCACGCGCGATGCCGATCTCGCGCGAGATCTTCGGTCGTTCTTCTTTGAGGCGGGCAAGCTCTTCGCGCAGCTTTTGCGCACCGCCGGGGGTCATGGGGACAGGCTCGTTCATGATGGCCTCGGCGCCATCTTTACTTGTTATGTCGGCCGGCGCTAGGGCGAAGTCGCGGGGAACGGCGCCAAAGCGGGGCAAATCGCCCGCTCCTTCGCTTGCGCCCGACGCGAATCGCCGCTAGCAGGGCGCTTCGATATGCGGACCCAACGGGCTTTCTCGGCCGTGCTGATCGCGGGCGCTTTGGCGACGAGTGTGTCGCTCCTCGCTTGCGACAAAGATACGCACACGAACACGGCGCTCGACTACTCCGAGAATGCCAAGCGCGACTACGACAAAGCGATGCAGGCGTTCGACGACAAGAACTGGGAGGGCGTCACCCAGATGATGAACGAGGTGCGCCGCAAGTACGGCTACAGCCGTTACGCGCGCCTCGCCGAACTGCGCCTCGCCGACGCCAACTATCAGCAAGACAAATTCGCCGAGGCCACCGCCGGCTACAAAGCTTTCATTCACGATTATCCGAACGATCCTGAAATTCCGTACGCGCGCTATCAAGTCACGCTCACGCAGTACAACGCGGTCAGCCAATCCTTCTTGTTGCCAGCGCTCGAGGAGCGGGACCTCGCCTCGGTCAACGACGCGCATGCGAGCATTCGCGCGTTCCTCAGCGACTACCCGAACAGCGAGCACTACGTCGAGCTCTCTTACATGCAAGCCGTCGTGACCGGCCTTTTGGCGCGGCACGAGCTCTACGTGGCCCGTTTCTATTTGGACCGCAGCAACTTCAACGCCGCGATCGCGCGCATTCAGTACGCGCTGAAGTCGTTCAAAGACTCGGGCCTCGAACCCGAGGGACTCGTGCTCCTGGCCGAGGTCTACATGAAGCAGAAGGAGCGCGGCAAAGCCCATGAAGTGCTGCAAACCGTGCTCAGTCAATACCCCGACAGCCCGTTCACCGTGCCGGCGCGAAAGTTCCTAACGGAGCTCGGCGAGCTCGAAAAGTCGGGCGCGTCCGTGAACTGACTGGTGGGCTTGGGTGCTTGGGTGCTTGGAACCCTTGCTAAGCTGATAGGCCATCGCATGCCGGGAGTTTTTTTGGCCCTGCGCGAGCACAGCGCTTGGCCGCTCGCGCCACAGCTACGCGGCGGGCGCCTGTTCGGTCAGTTTTAACGTGGCCGCCTCTCTATCGAAAACCGTGATCAGCCCCGCGAATCTGTAGCTTTGTCTTATTTTCCGGGCAGGCGAGCCCGAGCCCTTCGCGCGCGCTCCGGCGCGACAGAAGAGAAGAGATGTGATGAATGGTCAGGTCCGGCGCGACAGAAGAGACGCGCCTTGTCTCGCTGCATGTGAAGAGCCAGCCAGTCACGTGCTTCGTGCTTTTAGCGGCAAAGGCTGTCGGCTAGACTCGATTTTTCGATGCCCGATCCGACCCAGCTCAGCACGGTCCCGCCGACGGTGCTCGTCGTCGACGATGAGAAGAATATTCGTCGCACGCTCGAGATGGTGCTGAGTGGCGAAGGCTATCGTGTGCTCGAGGCCGAATCCGGGGAGAAAGCCCTGGAGACCTTGGGCAATCCGCACGAACCGGTGGACGTCGCGATCTTCGATTTGAAATTGCCCGGGATGAGCGGGCTCGACGCGCTGCAGAAGCTGCGCGCGGACGACGCCACACGCGACATGCCGGTGATCGTCGTGAGCGGCCACGCGACGGTGCACGACGCCGTCGCAGCAATCAAGCTCGGCGCGACCGATTTCTTCGAGAAGCCGCTCAACCGCGAGCGCGTGCTCGTGAGCGTTCGGAACTCGATTCGCACCGCGCGGCTCAGTCGCACCGTCGAGCAGATGCGAGTCGAGCTCGAGGCGCGTTACGAGATGATCGGCACCAGCGCGCCGATCCAGAAGCTGTTTCAAGACATCGACAAAGTCGCGCCGACCAAGGCGAGTGTACTCATCACCGGCGAAAGCGGCACCGGCAAAGAGCTCGTCAGCCGCGCGATCCATCGCTTGAGCCCGCGGAAGGACGCGCCGTTCGTCAAGGTGAACTGCGCCGCGATCCCGCGCGAGTTGATCGAGAGCGAGCTGTTCGGCCACGAAAAAGGCTCGTTTACCGGCGCGCAGCAGCGCAAGCGTGGCTTCTTCGAGCAAGCCCACGGCGGCACGCTGTTCCTCGATGAAATCGGCGACATGGATCTGACCGCGCAGGCGAAAGTGTTGCGCGCGCTCCAAAATGGAGAAGTCGTTCGCGTCGGCTCCGAGCACGTGATCAACGTGGACGTGCGCGTGCTCGCCGCGACCAACAAGGATCTCGCGAAAGCGGTGCAGCTCGGCACATTCCGCGAAGATTTATTCTTTCGCCTCGACGTATTTCCGATTCGTGTGCCCGCGCTCCGCGAGCGCAAGGCGGACATCGCGTTGCTCGCGGAAGCGTTCGTCAGCGGCTTCTGCAAAGAGAACGGCCTGCGCTCGAAGAAGATCGATCCGAGCGTGTTCGATACGCTGTCGCGGCGCAAATGGCCGGGCAACGTGCGCGAGCTGAAGAACGTGGTCGAGCGCGCGGCGATCTTGTCGAGCGACGTGATCACGGTCGCGGATTTGCCCGAAGACCCGCACGAGAGCCCGTTCGACGACGACGCGGACGACAGCGGCGCGCACGATTCCGCGCCGGAACTGACGCGGCGGAGCGAAGCCGAGAGCACGCCACTGCCGCAAGCGCCGTCCGATCGCAAGACGCTGCGCGAATATCGCGAAACGACCGAGCGCGCGTACATCATCGATACGCTGAAGGCGCTCGAATGGAACATCTCCAAGGCGGCGATCGTGCTCGGCGTCGAGCGCACGAACTTGCACAAGAAAGTGCGCGCTTACGGCATCAAGCGCGGCGAAGGCTGAAGCGCGTGTTTCGCCGAGGCCGCGCCCAAGCAACGGAGCTCGATCGCGGCGCGCTCACGGCGCCCGCGCCCGAGCCGACTTCCTACTCCGGCCGCGCGCCGGGCGTGCTCGCCTTCCATGGTTTTGGTGGGACCACGCGCGAAATCGAGCTCTGCGCCGAAGTCGCGCACGAGCTCGGCCTCGCCGCGCGGGCTCGCCTCTTGCCCGGACACGGCAGTCACGCGCGCGACTTGGCGCGCACTCGTTTCGCCGATTGGGTGCTCGGTGCCGAAAACGAATACCGCGAACTTGCCGCGCAAGGTCCCGTGATCGCGACGGGGCTCTCGATGGGTTCGCTGCTAGCGGCCGAGCTCGCGATCGAGCACCCCGATCGAGTGCGTGGCCTCGTGATGTTGGCGAACGCGGCTTGGCTCAGGCCGACGCTCGCGATCCCACTGCGCGCGTTCGCTGCGCTGCGCATGCCCGATTTTTTGATGGCCAAGGCCGGTTCGGACATCGCCGATCCCGAAGCGCGCGCGTCCCAGATCTCGTACTCGGCCGATCCGGTCTATGCGGCAATCGATCTCGAGCGCGGCGGACGTGAGCTACGCGCGCAATTTTCGCGCATTCACTGCCCGACGTTGATCATCCACGGCGCGCTCGATCGCGTGTGCCCGGTTTCGAATGCCTACCGCGTCGCGAACCTCCTGGGCACGAAAGACGTCAAAATCGTGATTTTGCCGCGCTCGCATCACATCGTGACGCGCGACGTGGAGCGCGCGGACGTCGCGCGCGAGCTGCGGGATTTTTTCGAGAAGATCGCGGCTCAAACGCCGGTCGAGCCGTAACCGCCGCTGCCGCGGCTGGTTTCGTCAAGCGAGTTCACGAGCTCGAGCTCGGCCTGCATGATCGGGCAAACCACGAGCTGCGCGATGCGTGACAGCGGTTCGACCAGATACGCTTCTTCTCCGAGATTGATCAGCACGACTTGCACCATGCCGCGATAGTCCGAGTCGATCGTGCCGGGCGTATTCACGATGCTGAGCCCGTGCTTGAGCGCGAGCCCCGAGCGCGGCCGCACTTGGCCTTCGTAGCCGTCCGGGATCGCGAACGCGAGCCCCGTCGGGATCAAAGCGCGAGCGCCCGGTTCGATCCGCTTCGGCTCCGCAATCGCCGCGCACAAATCGAGCCCCGCCGACTTCGGCGTTTGATACGCCGGCAAAGGCACGGCAATCGGGCCGATTTTCTGCACTTTGAGCGGGAGGCGGAGCGTCATGAGTGCCTGCTTGCCATCGTTACCTTTCGACTTCAATCACTGGCGCACGCGAGCCGCCGCGAGGCGACCCAACAAGCAAACGCCTCCCGTTGTTAGATCCCTCAGGCTTTATCGCCCTGCGCGTTGCATTGCGCTTGGCCGCCCGCGCGACTTGACGCGCGACTGGCGCCTGTTCACCCCTTCGGGTGTCACGAAGCGCGGCGGTCAGTTCTAACGTGGCCGCCCCTCTGTCGAAAACCGTGATCAGCCTGGAGAATCTGGTGCTTTGTTTTATTTCGGGCAGCAGAGCCCAGGGCTTGTCGGGCGGGACCGCGCGCGAGATCAAGGAAGCTCCGAGGTGCCACGAGCAACCTTCGACAATAGTTAGCTCTACGCCACGCTCGCCCGCGACCTAATCCTATGTCTCTCGAAGATCTCGTCAGCCATCTCGCTCAGCTTGCGCGCTTCGCGTTGAATGTCGGCGTTGTGCCGGTAGTGGAGCGAGGAAAAGACGTAGCTCGAGAAGGCTTGGTAGCTGCGCGCGACTTCGAGCTCGTTGCCGATTTCTTTGCAGATCGCGATCGAGCGCATGAAGTAGTCGACGGCGCGGACTTCGTGGCCTTCGCCCCAAGCGCCCGCACCGGTGACTTCGCCGAGCGTGCGGAGTGCGACCGCGAGGTGCGGCTTCGAGCGCACTTGGCCGAACAGATCGACCGCGCGCTTGATGCAATCGCGAGCCTTTTTTAGCTCGCGTTGCTCGAGGTAGGTTTTGGCGAGCGCGCGCTTGGCTTCGGCCAAATGCAATTTGTCGCCGAGCTCGTCGCAGAGCTCCTCGGCTTGCGTGAGATAAGTCACGGCCTCGTCGCCGTGGCCCATGCGCTGGTGCGTCTCGCCGATGCTGGTGAGCACGGCCGCGATGCGGTTGTGTTCACCGACGTCTTTGGCTAGGCCGTGGGCTTCGCTGAACAAGCGCAGTGCCTTTTCGTGCTCGCCTTGATCGAGCGCGAGCTGGCCGAGGTCGTTCAAGCTTTCCACGATGCCGAGCGGATCGTCGAGCTCGCGCCGGATTTTGAGCGCGGCTTCGAGGGCCTCGCGCGCTTGCGCTTGCTGGCCGTGGTCGCGCCAGACCAAACCGATGTTGTTGAGGCTGAGCGCGATGGAACGACCGTCTCCGTGCTCTTTGCGCATATCGAGCGCTTTTTTCAGCTCTTCCAGCGCTTGCTCGTATTCGCCGCGCATCCACAAAAGCTTGCCGATGTCGTCGTGGCTGGCCGCGACGCCGCGCGTGTCGCCCGCGCTTTCGAACAACGCGAGCGCCGTTTCGAGGTGATCGCGCGCGAGTTCGAGCGAACCCGTGTCGCGATACACGCGGCCGATGCGATTGTGCGCCGCGCCGCCCTTGGCTTTCAAACCCAAGCGAAACGCGATCGCATGCATTTCGCGGAACGCGACCAACGCTTCGTCGGTCTTGCCGAGCAGGAGCAAGACGTCGCCGTAGTTGTGGAGCGCGTCGATGCGCCGGCGTGCGTCGTCGTCGCCGAGTAAGCCGAGGCCTTTTTGGTAGTAATCGTGGGCTTTTTTCGCAGCATACTGCTGGCGCGCGATGTTGCCCGCGTCGAGGTAAGTGAAGGCTGCGCGCGTCAGTGAGCCGCCGTGTTCGAGGTGTCGCGCGAGCATCGCGACGTATTCTTCTTGGCTGCGCAGCGTTTCTTTTTGCGCCAGCCAATCGGCGATTGCGCGATGATAGCGCCGCGTGACGGCCGGCGCGCCGAGCTGCGCGATGCGTTCGCGTTCGAGGTTGTGCTTGAAGATGTATTCTTTTTCGCCGCTGAACGCCGAATCCGGCACGCCGAGCACGTAGTCCCGCTGAATCAAATCGCTCAGCTTGGCTTCGAGCGCGACTGCGTCGTCCGCGGCGCTGGCTTCCCAGTAGTCCGGGGCTTTTTGATCCAAGCGGCCGAGCGCGATCAAGCCACCGAGCCAGAACACGCTGCCCATCGCGGAGGCTTGCTCGAGCAAGCGGCGATCTTGCGCCGAGAGCGCGGCGATGCGCGCCGCCACTGCGTCCGCGACGGTGAGCGGCAATTTGGCGCTCGCGAGCCGATCGAGATCGACGGCCCAGACGTCGCCATTTTCGCGCAAGACGCCCGAGTCGAAGAAGATCCGCACCATGCTTTCGAGCAACCCGGGCGTGCCACCGGCCATGCCGACCGCGGCATCGATCAAGCGCGGCGGGGCCGCGCCGCCCTGACACTTGCTGAGCAACGCCCCCATGATCTCGATCGATTCGTGCGCGCTGACCGCGCCGATCTCGAGCAATTCGTGACGCGCGCCGCCGATCTCACGCCAGCCCTCGTGGCGCGCCAAAAATTCAGGCCGCGCGAGGCACGCGATCACGATCGGGCCCTTCAGGTTTTCGATCAGATAACGAAGCAGCTCGAGCGAATCTTCGTCGGCGACGTGCGCGTCTTCGCAGACCAAACAGAGCGGACTGCGCTCTGCGTCGCTCTCGACGAAGCTACGCAAAATCGCGCGGCGCATGAGTCGGGCTTGTGACGGATCGTCGGCGACCGCGCGCGTGAGCGGGCTTTCCGCGAACGGCAAGCCCATTAACTCGCCGAGAAAATAACTGACATCGCCGACGCGACGATCTTCGAGCACGAGCGCGAGCTCATCGCGGATCTGCGAGCTCGCAGCCGCGCGATCCGCGCCGTCCGCAACGCCGAAGCGCGCGCGCAGGAGCCGCTCGAATAAGCCGTACGCCAGCCGCTCCGAGCGCGGCACGCCCCAAAATGCGCGCAGCGGCAACTCGCTCGGCGCGCGCGTTCGCAGGTACTCATTCATCAAACGCGTCTTGCCCATGCCCGCGGGGCCGACGATCGTAACGGCGCGTGCCTCGCCGTCGCTCAGCGCTCGCGCGAAGATTCCGTCGAGCCGCCGCAGATCGGCGTCGCGGCCGATCAAAGGGGCTCGCAGGTCGAGTACGGCCGTGGGCAACCCTTGCGTCATGAGGCCGGGATTTCGCCCGATTTCGCCGGCTGGCTCAAGGCCTGCTGCATGCTGCAACGCAGCGGACGCCGAATCGCGGGGCAAATGGCGGCGGCGCGTGGAAAAAAAGCGATACGACCGAGTTGCGCGCCGGCTCGGCTTGTTAGAGGCTCGCCCCCCACCCGTCTGCTAGCTTTCGAAATTACCGTGGCACTGCCCGAACGTACCCCCGCGCAATCGACCAGCACCGAGAAGCGTTCCGTCGGTCAGGGACTCTTCCGAAAGTGTACCGGCTGCGGCGCGGTGAACACGGTCGAAGATCTCGCTTCGCATTATCAAGTCTGCCCTTCGTGCGGCTATCACCATCCGATGAGTAGCGCCGAATGGCGCAGGCTACTTTTGGATGACGGCCAGCTCGAGCGCTGGGACGAGCACATTCTGCCGAGCGACCCGCTCGAATTCGAAGACGGCAAACGCTACGTCGACCGCGTGAGCCGCGCGCAAGCAACCACCGGCGCGACCGAGGCGATCGAGATTGGTCGCGCGCGACTCGGCGGGATCATGATCGGCTATGGCGCCTACAATTTCGCGTTTATGGGCGGCAGCATGGGGTCGGTCGTGGGTGAGCGCATCACTCGCTTGTTCGAGCGCGCCACGTCCGAGAAAATGCCGGTCGTCCTGCTGCACGCCTCGGGCGGCGCGCGCATGCAGG
>DASYCL010000072.1:0-6113 GCA_036500245.1 Polyangiaceae bacterium
GGGATCTTGCGCCAGCGCTTCGGCGATGCACGTGTGCATGCCCTTCGGATAAATCTCGCGCACGACGGCGTTGGTGTTTTCGTGGACGTTCTCACCCCAGACAGTTACTGAAATCGGCATCGCTTTGCTCCGCGTGTGGCTGCTTCTGCCGTCGCGCGCTCGGGCGCGAGCGCGTCGAACGATCGAATCGCTGTTCGCCTTCGAGTAAACCACTCATGCGCGCTGGAAACCACTTGGCTCGGGCGCGAGCCGCGGCGCGTCGCGAATTCGAACGCGCGCGGCGGCGAGCTTCACGCGCGAGAAGCTGAGTCCGCCATGCTCGAGTATCGACCTCGCTCGTGGGCTCGGCTAGATAGGGCGTCGGTTTTTGCGCAGCGGCGGCTCGCCGTGCTCGCGCGCTGCTTCGCTATTCGCTGCCATGTCCGCTCGTGCGCTCGCTCTCGGCTCGCTCCTCGCGCTCGCGATCACGCTTTTCACTTACTTCAACGACTGGGTCATCGGGCAGACGCAGCTGATCGGAAATCATCTTCCGATCTCCGTGTTCGGCGTCGCGGTCTTCTTGTTGCTGGTGGTCGGGCCTGCGCTTTCGCGAGTGCGCTTGAGCTGGGGTTTCAGTGCCGCCGAGATCGCGACCATCGCCGCGCTCGGCTTGGCGGGTTGCGGCTGGGCTGGCTCGAATTTTTTCCGCATCTTCACTCATGCGGTCGTGATGCCAGCGCATTGGGTGAAGACCAAGGCCAGCTGGCAGTCGCAAAACGTGATGAGCTACGTGCCCGGCGGCTCGGCCGAGCTCGGGCAAGGCCACGTGCGCGATTGGACGGCGCTCGGAAAACACATGCTCGCCGGTCGCGACGCGATCGGCTCCGGCACGCACAATCCGGAAACCCAACTTTGGAATGAACTCGAGCCAGCGACTCAGCGAAGCTTCGCCAATGGCATGTCGAGCGGCTTCGATCCGAGTCGCATCGCGGAGCTCACGAACGGCTTGAACGCGGCCTTGAATCGCCCGGATTTTTACGCCCCCGCGGCGTTTCGCGGAGTGTCCGTCCCGCGGCGCATCGCGCCACTCTTGAGCCGCCCGGCGGCGTCGCTGAATGCCGCGGAAGTCACACTGCGAAACCGCTGGCTCTTGGTCTCGGCCTTTCCGGATTTGATTTTGCCGCCGCCGGCCGGACAAGGCGCGCTCTTCGACGGCGGGCGCGCCGATCCGTTCGCGGTCGACACCTTGCTGCAGGGTCGCAGTCGCAGCGCGCAGCTCTCACTCGCACAATTGCCGTGGCGGCTGTGGTGGCCCACATTGCGCCTTTGGGTCGGAAGCGCGCTCTGCTTGATGATCGCAGCGCTTTGCCTCGCCTTCATCGTGCACCCGCAATGGTCGAAGCGCGAGCTCTTGCCCTATCCGATCGCGCGCTTTTTGAGCGAAGCTTCCGAGCGCAAACCGAACGTTCGCTTGCCGGAGCTCGCGCACAATCGCCTATTCTGGCTGGCCGCGAGCGTGTTCTTTTTGCTGCACGTCGTGAACGGACTCCACGCTTGGTTCGACTGGGTCCCGGAAATCCCCAGAAAATACGATTTCGGCGCGCTCCAAGAGTTGTTCCCGAACGTGAGTCGCGTCGCCGGTGCGTGGGGATTTTTCTGGCCCACGTTTTATCCCTCGGTGATCGCCTTCTCGTTCTTCATGGCGACGCAGGTGTCGTTCAGCCTCGGCATCTCGCAGATTCTGTACTTCGCGCTCGGCGCGATCATGCTTTCGTACGGATCGCAGCTCGAAACCGGCAGCCTCGAAGCCAAAGCCTCGAACCTGATGCGCTTCGGCAGCTATCTCGGCGTCGCGCTGATGATCGCGTACACCGGGCGCAGCTATTACGCGAAGGTGCTCAAGAGCGTGTTTCGCCGCGCGCGTGACGGCGCGACGCCGGCCTATGCTCCGTGGGCGGCGCGTGCTCTTTTGGTTGCGATCTTGGCAGCCGTGCTGATCGTAAGCTCGGCTGGTCTGTCCTTGTGGCTGTCCGCGATTTTCGTCGCGATCGAGCTGCTCGTGTTTCTGGTCGTCACGCGTATCGTCTGCGAAACCGGCGCATTTTTCGTGCAAACATCTTGGTCGCCGCTCGGTGTGATCAGCGCGCTCACCGGGTTTCAAGTGCTCGGGCCTTCGGCGTACATCGTGCTCGCGCTCGCGAGCGTCGTGTTGTTCGTCGATCAGCGCGAGCTCTTCATGCCGTTCATCAGCACCGCGCTCAAGCTCGTCGATCGCGAGGATGGCCCGAGTCCGGCGCGTGGCGCGCCGTGGTTCGCCGGCATCATCCTGGTCGGCATGGTGCTCGCGGGCGGCGTCACTTTGCTACTTCAGTACAACCACAGCCTGGTTCAAGTCGGCAACAGCTGGGGCAAAGACGAGCTTCCGACTTACGCCTTCGACGCGCTCTCGCAAGCGACGTCAGCGTCCGCCGCGGCCGGCACCTTGGCGCAAGCCACGTCCACGCACGGTTTTGCAA
Organism: Polyangiaceae bacterium; assembly: GCA_036500245.1. Classification (GTDB taxonomy): domain Bacteria; phylum Myxococcota_A; class Polyangia; order Polyangiales; family Polyangiaceae; genus PMG-095. The sequence continues at coordinate 2,496 of DASYCL010000072.1, forward strand.
GCCTCGCGCTGTTTCATCCGGATCGCGGCGCGTACGCTTGGCTCGCGCTCGGCCTCGTGCTCGCGCTCGGCACCGCGTTCGCTCGGCTGCGTTTGCCGTGGTGGCCGATTCATCCGGTCGCGTTTTTGGTTTGGGGGACTTATCCGATCTTCGCGTTCGGTCCCTCGTTCATCATCGGTTGGCTCGTAAAATGGGGTGCAACGAGCTCGACTGGCGCACGCGGCTATCGCGCGCTTCGCCCCTTGATGATCGGAGTGATCGCGGGAGAGCTACTCGCCGGCTTGATGTGGATGATCGTCGGCGCGAGTTATTACTTCTTCACCGGCCGGACGCCCGCCGCGTACACGATCTTTCCAGGATGAGCGCTGCGATGACAGAGCTGTCTTCGTCGTCCGCGCTCGTGCAACCTATCCACTGGCTCGCGCTCGAGTTTCGCGTGCCAGAGGCTTGGGAGATCGTGCGTCACGGCATTCGCTTCGAAAGCGGCTCGCTCGTGTTCGTCGACCGCGCACGGCAACGACTCAGCGTGAGCTGGACCGAATGCCCGCGCGCGCCGGACCTCGAACGCCTCTTTTCCGACTTCGAAACGCGCTCGAACGCGGACGGCGAACTGTCACGAAATCAGCGCGATTGCGCGGGTTTTCGCGTGCTCGAATGCATCGGAAAATCAGCGCAGCCGACGACGCACGCGCTCCGCTATGAACCGCGCTCGAAGCGTCTGATCGAGCTCGAATTCGCGCATGACGGCGCAGTCGACGAACACGCGTTCGTCGATGCGTTGCTATCCGAATTCGTGTTTGCCGAGCGCAATCAGAGCACACGGCTCCAAGCTTTCGCGGTGCGCGCGGATTTGCCGCGCGGTTTCGAGCTGAGTGCGAGCGAGGTGAAGCCCGCGGACGTGAGCTTCGAGTTCGTACGCGCAGCGGAGCGTAGGCAGCCGCGCTTGCGCATTCGTCGGTCGGGCATGGCGCGCGCGTGGTTCGACGGCGATATCTCGCGCGCACTTCGTCAGCGCAATCCCGAACTTCGTTTCGACGAACTCGAAAGCATCGACATGGGCCCGCATCGCGCGAGCTCCGGCCTCGCTTCGCCACGCGTCGCGCCGCTCGCACGTCTCTTCAAGCGCGCGTCGCCGGTGCGCGTCACCAGTTGGCACTGCCCGGCCGAAAACGCGCTGTTCGAACTGACCGAACCGAGCGAATTGCCGAGGCGCGAGCGATGCCGGCTCTGGTGTTGCGCCGAAGCCGAAAAAGGAGCGCAGGATGAGCATTGAGCCCGAACTCGACGCGCTCGGAGTGCTGCACTCGCGGCCGACGCAAAACGCAGCCGTGCGCGTCGCGAACAACGACAACGGCGTGGTGTTGTTCGTGCCCGTTGCTCGGCCTTCGTGGCTTCGTGCACTTTCCTGGCTGCTGCCGCTCCGCCGAGAAAAGGGCTTCGCGCTCGACGCGCTCGGCCGCGAAGTGTGGCTCGCTTGTGACGGCGCGCGCTCGTTCGAAAAGATCGTGGTCGAGTTTTCCGAGCGGCACAAGCTTCGATTTCACGAGGCGCGCGCGATGGTTTCAGCGTTTCTCAAGACCTTGAACGAGCGCAACCTGGTCGCTCTCGTCGTGTCGAAGGAAGCGAGCTCGGAATGAAAGAGCTGGTTGCGCGCGATCAGGTTCGGCTCGGGTTCGGACGTTGTTTTCAGCTCGCGCTTTCCGGCATGAGTCATCGCCTGTTTCGCGCCAGCATCACGATCGCGATTTTGGCGCTCGCCGTCGCGTTTCTTTCGCACATGCTTGCCTTCAGTGTGATCGAGCGAGCCACCAGGCAAAGCGCCTCCGCGGCCATGCATGAAAATCGCCTGCTCGGCGAAATCGTGGAGCGTGCGAGCTCGGTCGACGCGCCGCACACGATCATCGCCAGCCTTGCCGGCAGTGACGCGCATCGCCTGCGCGAGTACCAAACTTGGTCCGAACTGCCTCCCGCCGAATTCGTGCAAGTGCAGCGCAGCGCGAACGAGTTCGAGCGCTTTGACGCTTTTCTGTCGAATACGAATCCGGCAGAGCGTGCCGCGTTGTTCGGCGATCAGAACGCGGAAGAAGCCGTCCAGGCGCTCGACGACTCGGCGCGCCTCGCCCGCTTTCTCGATCAGCTTCACAGCTTCGGGCTCCGCGCGCCGCTCGGCAGCGAACCCGAGTTAAGAGAGTTTCTGAGCGTCGATCGCCCGAAACTGACGGCGGCGGTCAGCGCAATTGCGGCTGGTCACGCGCGTGCCGTGGCCGCCCTGAGCGCGCTCTCAGCCGACCAAGGGTCTGCTCCGCGCCGCGCAGCGCCGCCGAAGTTGTTCGAGCAGCCGCCGCCAGGGTTGCTCGATTCGGCTCGAAAACAAGGCTTCGATACCTCGACCTGGTCACTCGATGCGCTTCGAGCATTCGCTTTGCGCGCGCGCGATCGCACCGCGGTCGAGCGCGCGATCGTTGGCGCTGCGGCGAGCGATCTTGGGCGCGAGCTCGACGTGCCCGCGTCCGATCTCTCGCCGTTGACGGTATTCAGCTATGTCGACGGCAACTTGGCGCATGCCGCTGCGGTGAGCAAGATCCTGAGTCGAGCCGGCGTTGGCGAGCTCGATGCCGCTAAGCTTGCGGCCCTCGCGCACGATTCCATTTTTGCCGAACGCGTCGAGCGCGCGGCAGGCTCGGAAGCTCCGACTTCGAAAGCGTGGTTCGGCATTTCGACGCGCAATGCTTGGCTCGTGCTGCTTTCTTTTTTGGTGTGCGGAGTCGGCGTGGCGAACGCGATGTTGATGTCGGTCGGCGAGCGCTTTGCCGAGATTGCGACCATGAAATGCCTCGGCGCGCTCGACGGCTTCGTGATGGTGTTGTTCCTGTTCGAGGCCGCAATTCAAGGCGTGATTGGCGGCGTGGTCGGGCTGATCTTGGGCGGGATTTTGGCACTCGTCCGCGGCTTCGCCGAATTCGGCACGCTGCTCGGTTCGGCGCACGGCGCGTTCGGCCAATCGCTCATCGCGCTGTCGGTCGCGCTCGTGCTCGGCGTGCTGCTGGCAGCACTGTCCGCGGTCGGTCCCTCATTCGTCGCGGCGCGGCTGTCTCCGATGGAGGCGATGCGAATCGATTGAGCATGAACACTGAGACTCACACGCCGTCGTCTTCGAGTGAAGTTGCCGTTGAGCAGGCGGTGATCATTCGCACGCTCGGCCTCGAGAAGACCTACGGCACGGGCGAAGCGGCGACGCACGCACTCTCCGGGGTCGATTCGACGATCGTGCGCGGCGAGTTCATTGCGGTGATGGGTCCGTCGGGTTCGGGCAAGAGCACCTACTTCAACATGATCGGCGCGCTCGACGCTCCTTCGCGCGGCCGCATCTTGATCGACGAAGTCGACGTGGCTCAGCTTTCGGCCGTCGAGCTCGCGTTCCTGCGTTGCCGCAAAATCGGCTACATTTTTCAAAGCTACAACCTGATCCGCTACATGACGGCGCTCGAAAACGTGACCGTGCCGATGACCTTTGCCGGCGTCGGTCCGGACGAAGCGCGCCGGCGCGGGATGGCGCTCTTGGAGTTGGTCGGGCTCGGCGAACGTTGGTCGCATCGGCCGCTCGAGATGTCCGGCGGC
>DASYCL010000073.1:0-14922 GCA_036500245.1 Polyangiaceae bacterium
ACCTCGGCCAGCCGGATCTGGCGTGTGAGCGGGTGCTCTTCCTGCATCAGCCGCCCGCGATGGCCGGCACGATGCTGATTTCGTCCGTGGCTTTGAGCTCTGTCCCGAGGCCGTCCAAGAAGCGAATATCTTCGTCCCCGACGTAGATGTTCACGAAGCGGCGCACGCCTTTTTCGTCCATCAGTCGTTCGCGGATGCCCGGATGATTCTTCTCCAGGTTCTCGATCACGTCTTTGACCGTGTCGCCGGCGGCTTGCACTTGATCTTCGCCACCGGTGAGGGTTCGAAGTGGGGTGGGGATGCGCACTGTTGCCATGAGGTTCTCCTTCTTTTTTGGTTAGGCGGCACAGCTCGGCGCTGTGTAGCGATCGCACGTGATGGTATCGATGGCGCGCTCGGCGCCGCAAAGTGCACAGCTTGCCCGCGGCGCGACCGCGACGACGCGCGCGCGATCCGATTTGCCGTCATAGCTCGCGATCGCGCCGTAAGCCGACGTGTCGCCGAGCAAGATCGAGAGCGCGCGATCAGCCATCAACGCGCCGACAAAGCCGACCAAAGGTCCGATCACACCGGCTTCGGCGCAGTTCGGCGCGGCCTCGCCGCTCGGCAAATCTTCGAACAAGCAGCGGTAGCAGGGCGCGCCGTTCGCGGCGACTGCGAACACCGTCCCGTACCAGCGCACCGCCGCGCCGTGCACGACCGCGCGCTGCTCCAAAAAACAAGCATCCGCGCACAAGAACTTGGTCGCGAAATTGTCCGCGCCTTCGAGCACGACATCGACGCTCTGCACGAGCTCGCGCGCGTTTTCCGGAAGCAAGCGCGAGCGCACGAGCTCGATGCTGCCCGCGTGCGCGCCGGCGCGGTACAACGCACGCTCGGCCGCGTCGAGCTTGTCCGTGCCGATGTCGCTTTCGTTGAACAAGATTTGGCGATGCAGGTTCGTCACGTCGATCACGTCGTCGTCGGCGAGCACGATTCGACCGAGGCCGGCTCCGGCCAGCGCGAGCGCCGCCGGGCAGCCCAGGCCGCCGACGCCGACGACCAGCGCCGACTTGTTTCGGAGCGCGTCGCGCTCAGGACTTGAAGTACTCATCGAGGCTGAAATACCGCTCGCCCGTGTCACACAGCATAGTGACGACGTTCTTACCCTCGCCGAGCTCGCGCGCGACGCCGAGCGCGACCGCGACGTTCGCGCCTGAGCTGATGCCGGCGAGCAAGCCTTCGCGCTTGGCAAGATCTTGTTTGGTTCGATACGCGACTTCGTCCGTCACGGTGCGCACTTCATGCACCACGCTCGGGTCGTAGTTTTTTGGCACGAAGCCGGCGGCGATGCCTTGAATTTTCGATGGTCCACGTTCGCCGCGCGAGATCGTCGCGCTCGATTCCGGTTCGACCGCGATGATCCGGCACTCGGAGTAGACCTCGCGGAACGCGCGCCCGACGCCGCTGATCGTGCCGCCCGTGCCGACCGCGGCGACGAACGCGTGGAGCGGCTCGCCGCCGAGCGCGTGCAACACTTCCTGCGACGTGACGCGGCAATGGGCATCCGGATTGGCGGCGTTTTCGAATTGCTGCGGCATGAACGAGAGCGGCGTTTGCTCCGCGATTTCTCGGGCTTTGGCGATCGCGCCTTCCATTTGCAGCTCTTCGGCCGTGAGCACGACTTCCGCGCCGAACGATTGCAACAGCTGACGACGTTCGAGGCTCATACTCGCCGGCATCGTGAGCACGCAGCGGTAGCCGCGCCGCGCGCAAACCAGCGCCAGGCCGATGCCGGTGTTGCCGCTCGTCGGTTCGACGACCACGCCACCGGGTTTGAGCTTTCCGTTTTGCTCGGCCGCTTCGATCATCGCGAGGCAAATGCGATCTTTGACCGAGCCGCCCGGATTCATGGCTTCGAGCTTGCCGAACACGCGCGCCCGCGGCGTATCACGACCAAGCCTTCGGATCTCGACCAGCGGCGTGTCGGCGATCAGCTCGAGCACACTACCGTAGATGTGCGGATGCTTCGGGAGCGGCGGGAGTGAAGCTTCAGATGACATAGACGTACCGCTGGGCGTGAGGGCGTTTCAGTCCTTGTTCTTCGGCGCGCGCGCAGATATCCGCGATCGTGATCTCATCGAAGCAGGCTTCTACTCGGGTCGAGAGATCGCGGAATACGATTTCGGTCACGCGCCGCGCGTCGCTCGACGGTTGGGTGCGGCGAGGTCCGGGCTCGCGATCGCCGAGACTGATCGGCCCTTCCAGCGCGCGCACGACATCCCCCAAACGAATGTCCACCGGGCGGCGCGACAAGCTGTAGCCGCCCTGCGGCCCGCGTTTCGAACCGACGATGCCGGAGCGCTTGAGATCCTGAAAAATCTGCTCCAAAAACCGAGGTGGGATGTGCTGGCGCTCGGCGATGTCCTTCACCTGGGTCGGGCGGCCATCGTTGTAAAAGGCAATGTCGAATAGCGCGCGCACGGCATAGCGGCCTTTATTCGACAGCTTCACGCCCCTCGATATGCATTGGCACATCGTTTTTGTCAAGAACGAGCGGGAGCCATTTTAATGGGACTTGCTGCGCGCGAAGCTCTCGGCGCGACGATTTTGCCGACCAATTCCTTTGCACGCGCACACCTGCGCAGCCGTCCCTTGGTGCCTTCGAAGGAACGGTGTAAACAGGCGCCCCGTCGCGCGAGTCAGCGCGGGAACACCCAACGAAGGGGAATCTAAAATGAGGAAACTGGGATCTTTCGCTGCTCTGTCCGTGGTTGGTTTGATCGCGTGCGGCCAAGAGCAACCTGCCGCCACTCCGCTCCCGGCGCCGCCCCCGGCGACCGTCGCGGCCACGCCGCCCGCGTCGCCCGTCGCGTCCACACAAGAGGCGTCCAAGCCGGTTCCGCTCACGCCCGAGCAAAAGGTGAAGGCGTACCAAGACGGCTGGGCCGCGTTCAACGCCAAGGACTTCGCCAAGTTTCAAGCGATCTGGGCCGACAACGCGACGAGCGAGATGTTCGACATGGGCCCGCCGAAGACCGGACCGCAAGCGATCACGGACGACGCGAAAGGGTTCGCGACGGCGTTTCCCGATGCGACCGGAGAGCTCGAGCTCACGCTCGTGAACGGCAACAACATCGTCGGGGTCGTGCTCCAGCGTGGCACGCAAAAAGGCACTTACGAGACGCCGATGGGTCCCGTGCCGCCGACGAACAAGAAGGTCGGTTTCTTGCTCGCTCACGGCATCGAGCTCAACGACGCCGGCAAGGCTCAAAGCGAATGGATGGCGTACGACGGCGCGACGGTCGCGGGTCAACTCGGCTTGATGCAAATGCCGCATCGCAAAGTGATGGAAACCGGCTGGACCGACAAGCCGACGGTCGTGGCCACGGGCAGTGACGGCGAGAAGGCGAACCTTGCCGCCTTCAACAAAGCAGTCGAAGCCTTCAACAAGCACGACGCGGCCGCTGCACTCGCCAACGCCGCGGACGATCTCGTGTTCTCCGAGCTCAGCGCGCCCGCCGATCGCACCGGTAAGAAAGAGTCGCAGAAGGGCATGGAGGAGATGTTCAAGGCCTTCCCCGACGTGAAGCTCGACGTGAAGAACGCCTGGCCAGCGGGCGACTACGTGGTCGCGATCGGTTCGTGGAGCGGCACGAACACAGGCGACATGCCGTCCGCGCACCTGAAGAAGACGGGCAAACCGGTGAGCGTGCACTTCGTCGAGATCGACAAGTTCGCCGGCGGCAAGACCAAGAACATTTGGATCTTCTCGAATGGTGCGGCCGTCGCGTCGCAACTCGGCCTGATGGCGCCAAAGGGCGAAGCGAAGGTTGGCGCAGCCAAAGGCGGAAAAGAAGCCAAACCGGGTGCCGAGAAACCCGCGGCGAAGCCGGCAGCCACGCCCGCAGCCGCAAAACCGGCAGCGACGCCGGCTGCGACCAAGCCGGCAAAGTAGTCGCGACCTGAAGCGGTCCCGCGTGGCGCCTCGTTCGTGGCGCGGGGCCGATGCGCGCTCAGGGTTTTCGCGCGGCAGCGGCGCTTGTGGCTGCGTGCGGCAACGATGCGGACTCGCGTTCCGCGCTCCGTTGGGGTTCGCGCTTCACGCCGGGCCACGCGATTCGCGGCGAAGTCCATGCCGTCGATTTGCTGGCCGCCGACGGCTCGGCGATTGCGAGCATGAGTGGCTATTTTCAGCCGCTCGCTGACAGTGCGGGTGGTTTTTGGTGTTGCCTGAGGCGGCACTCGACGAAGCTTCGGGCATCTTTGCGATCGGCTTGGGCGGCGTCGAACTTTCGCTCGACGCGCCCAAGCCGTGATCATTCAGCGGCTTCGATCAGGAGCGCGTTCGGATCTCGCGCCAGGCGTTCGCGCGATTTCCGCGCCGCGGGTAGCCAATGACCTCGTCCGAGTCGCCACCAAAATAAAATCGCACCAAAGCAAATATCGACGCTCAGCCCGAGCCAACCGCCGACCGCGCCGAAACCGAGCCGCATGCCGAAGAACCAAGTGAGCGCGGGCACGAATGTCCAACCGGAGCAGATGGCTAGAATCGCCGGCGTGCGCACGTCCCCGGTGCCGCGCAGCACCGAACGCGCGACGATATTTGCCGCATCGAACAGCTGAAAACCCGCGGCGACGTAGAGCAGCTTCACGCCGATGCGCTGCACCTCCGCATCGGTACTGAACAAGCGCAGCAAGGGCACCGCGCCGAAGACGAACACGAGCGCGCAAAATGCCGCGTAGCACCCAGCCAGCGCCAGCGCATTCTTGCCGACGTTGAGCACGCGCGAATCGTCGTCCGCGCCGACGGCTTGACCGGCGAGCACCGACGCTGCTTCGCCGATTGAAACCGCGGGCATGAACGCGAAGTGCAAGATCTGGATCGCGACTTGATGCGCCGCGAGATCTGCTTCGCTCATCCTCGCGATCAAGAGCACGAGCGCGGAAAACGCCGCAACTCCGAGCAAAAATTCGCTGCCGATCGGCAAACCCAGGCGAAACACTTCGAGTACGTGCTGCGGCTGCGTGGCGCGCAGCCCAAAGCCTTGCCTCGCTTGCACGACCAGCATCCAACCGAGCTCGATCGTTTGCACGAACAAGGTCGCGTAGGCGGCGCCCGCGATGCCGAGCCCGGCCGTGAAGATCAGCGCATAGTTGAGCGGGATGTGCACTGCGTTGCTGACCAGCGCGGCGTACATTGGCGAGCGCGCGTCGCCAAAGCCGTAACGCGCTTCGCGGATCGCACAGCAGAGCAGCACCACGGGCGCGCCGAAGAGCCGGATCGACATGTACGTGTAGGCGACGCGACCGGCTTCGTGCGTGGCGCAAAATTGCGGCAAATAGTGGGCGATTGGCAGGCCGACCACGAGCGCGATCGCGCTCAATGCCAGCGCGGCATAGATGCCCGCGCCGAGAAACGGCAAGACACCGTCGCCTTCGCCCGCGCCGACACCTTGTGCAACCAGCACCTTGACCGCGCGCAGTAGTCCAAACCCAAAACAGACCACGGTCCACAGCGCGATGCCGCCGAGCCCGACGCCGGCTAGCGCGGCCGGCCCGAGCCGCCCGACGAACGCCGTGTCGACCACGGTCATCACTGTGAACGACAGCGTCGAAACCGTGATCGGCCAAGCCAAGCGCACAAGCTCGCGAAATAGCGAAGCCGGAGAAACACTCTGAGGAGTTATTGAGACGGACACGGAAACCTCGAAAAATCTGGCAAATGCAAAAAAGCCGCGGAACCTAGTGGCACCGCGGCTTGCTCCGAGCCGAGTCTGGGATGGGCCCTAACTCACTGCTCTTCGCGTTGCTGCCGCGCTGCCGCGCACATTCGAAGCGAAAACCGGCGCGCCAAACGCAGCCGAGTGCTTCGAGTAAAAACGGGGCAGCTTCATCAACGACTCCTCAGTCATATCGCTAGGCGCAGCGGTGCGGCGCCCGACGTGCCCCGAATGTCGCACGCGAGTGGTCAATCGTCAAGGCCGCGGTCGCGCGGGGCGCGCGAAGCTCAGTTCTTTTTGTAGAGCGCTTCGAGTCGAGGCAGATAGCGATCGAGCACGAGTTTACGGCGCACCTTGAGCGACGGGGTGAGCAAGCCATTTTCGACCGTGAAATCCTCACGGATCAGCGCGAAGGCTTTCGGTTTCTCGTAACCGCGGAAATGCGCTGAGCGGCTCGCGAGCTCTTTTTCGATCAGCTCGCGCACCGCCGCATCGGCCGTTGCATCTTTGAGCGCGAGTTTTTTGTCACTCGCCCAGCGCGTGATTGCCGCATCGTCGATCACGACGAGCGCGACGTTGAACGGCCGATTCAAGCCGTACAGCATCACGTTCGCGATGTACGGCGAGAGCTTCAACTCTTCTTCGAGCGGCGAAGGCACGACGTATTTGCCGTTCTCGAGCTTGTATTGCTCCTTGATCCGACCGGTAATGTGCAGATAGCCGTCTTCGTCCAAGAAGCCCATGTCGCCCGTGCGGAGGCCGCCATCGGGCAGCAGCATTTGTCGCTCTTCTTCTTCGCGGTGATGGTAACCGAGCATCACATTGTCGCCATAGACGATGATCTCGCCGTTCAGCGCGTCACCCGTCACGCTGCGATCGATTTCGACGCGCACGCGCGGCAGCGGTTTGCCGACCGTGCCGATGCGGCAGAAGTCGGGGCAATTGGCGCTCACTACCGGACTCGCTTCGGTGAGGCCGTAGCCTTCGAACACCGCGATGCCGAGCGCGTCCACGAATTCGGCGACTTCGCGCGCGAGGGCGGCGCTTCCGCTCACGCAAAATCGTAAGCGCCCGCCGAAGCGCCCGCGCACCTTCGAAAAGATCAAACGATCCGCCGCCGCGAGCGCGAGCCCTTCGCCGAGCGTCAACGATTCGCCGCGTTTTTTCTTGGTCGCGGCGGCGATGCCGGCGCGACATAGGCTTTGAATCGGCTTCGGCCGATCGAGCATCTGCTTGTTCACGACGTCATAGATGCGGTTGAAGATGCGTGGCACCGCGATCAAAATCGTCGGTTTCACCTCGGCCAAGTTGGCGACGAGGTTCGGCACTTCGTCGTTCAAGGCGAGCGCGCCCCCGGTCGCAAAGATCACGTGCAGCTCCGCGGTTTGCCCGAACGCGTGTGCCCAAGGCAAAAATGCCAGCGAGCGATCCGAGGTTCGAATCGGGAACAACTCGAGCGAAGCGATCACGTTGCTCGCGATGTTCCAATGCGACAGCCGCACGCCCTTCGGTTGCCCGGTCGTGCCCGATGTGTAGATGAAGCAGGCGGGATGCTCGGGCGCGGGATGCTCGACTGCGCGCGGAGTCGCGCGTCCGAGCTCGAGTTGCTTCTTGTACGAGCTCGCGTCGGTCTCGGGCAGCTCGAGGCCGATTAGGTGCTCGAGCTTCGGCAACTGCGCGCGGATCGAACCGAGCTTCGCGAGCACTTCCGAGCTCGAACCGAACACGACCTTGGCGTCGCAATCCTGCAGGATGAAAGCCCAGTCCTCGAGCGGTTGGGCTTCGTACATCGGGACGAACGTCGCGCTGAGGCCGAACGTCGCGTACGCGGCAGCCGCCCACTCGACGCGATTGCCCGCGATCATCGCCACGCGGTCGCCGGCTTTGACGCCCATGAGTGCGAGCGCGGCGCGTAGAGCATCCACCTCGAGCTTGAAATCGGCGTAGCTGATCCAGCGCCAAATTCCGCCGATCTTCGTGCCGAAGAGCTGGCAAGGGCCGTGCGCTTCCGAGGCCCTCTCCCACAGCTCGACCAAAGTTCGATAATTGGCGCTCATGCCGGGTTTACCCGTGTCATAAACCTCCCTCTATCAACTGGAGCCGGGTCTGGGAAGCGCTCGCGCTCGACCCTCTCGATCCCAGTGCTAGCCTCCGCGCGCGTTCCAGGTTTTTGGCCGATTTTCATGCCCTCTTACACGCTCGTCACGTTCGGTTGCCAAATGAACCAGCACGATTCGGATCGAATCGGCGAGGTGCTGCGCGGCATCGGCTACGAAGAAGTCAGCGAGCCGGCGCACGCGGATTTGGTGGTGCTCAACACCTGCAGCATCCGCGAAAAGGCGGAGCAAAAGCTGCGTAGCGAAGTGGGTCGCCTCGGTTTGCTCAAGCAAACCAAGCCGGGTCTCGTGATCGGAGTCGCGGGCTGCATGGCACAGCAAGAGGGCGAACGGCTCGCTCGGCGCATGCCGCAGATCGATTTCATGCTCGGTCCGGACAACATTCCGGAGCTGCCGAGCCTGCTGGCGGAAGTCGAGATCGGCGGACCGCCGCGCGTGCGCACGGTGTTCGATTTGGACGCGCCGCAGTTTTTGAGCGCGCGCGCCGAACCGGGCCGCACTGGGCCGACCGCGTTCGTGACGATCATGAAGGGTTGCGACGAGCGCTGCACGTATTGCGTCGTGCCCTACACGCGCGGCGCCGAGCGCTATCGCCCCGCGCGCGAAATCTTGGACGAAGTGCGCCGCTTGGTCGATGCGGGCGTGCGCGAAGTGACGCTGCTCGGCCAAACCGTGAACAGTTATCGCGATCCCGAAGCTTCACTCGAGCGCGCTCCCGGAGCAGGGGAGAGCCATTTTCAGCATACGCTCCGCGCTGTCGCGCTCGAGGACGAAAGCGAGTTCCCGGCGCTGCTCCGCGCGATCGTGCAAGCTGCACCCGAGCTCGATCGCTTGCGCTACACGAGCCCGCATCCGCGACACCTGACATGGTCATTGATTTTGGCGCACCGGGATTTGCCGGCGCTCGCGCGACACGTGCACATGCCGGTGCAATCGGGCAGCGATCGCGTACTCAAACGCATGCTGCGCCGCTACAGCGTGGACGAATACGTCGAGCGCGTCACGGCGCTCCGCGCCGAAGTTCCCGGCCTCACGCTGTCGACCGACGTGATCGTTGGCTTTCCGGGCGAAACACGCGCAGATTTCGAAGCCACGCTGGCCTTGGCCGAGCGCGTGCGGTTCACGGGCTTTTTTGGCTTCACCTATTCCGAACGTCCGAACACACCCGCGCTGAAGCTCGAAGATGACGTGCCCGCCGCGGAGAAGAGCGCGCGGCTCGAAGAAATTTTCGAACTGACGGATCGCCACCGCAAAGAACACCTCACGAGTTTGATCGGCGGCAGCGAACGAGTGCTGGTCGAGCGCCGCGGCAAGAACGGCGACTACATGGGCCGCAGCGAGCAAAATGAAATCGTGCACTTCGGCGCGCCGAGCGACGTGATCGGCTGCATGGTGCCGTTGCGCATCACGGAGGCTTACAACAACTCGCTGCGCGGCGAAGTCGCCGAAGGCTTCGATCCGAGTCGCGACCGCCCGCGCGTTACGTTCGCCATGGATGCGCAAAATAAGCCGATTCGTCGCTCGCTCCCGGTCGTCCCCAACGCCGATGCACCATGAACGAGCTCGTTCGACCGTTCAAAGGCATCCACCCCAAAATCGCCGACGGCGTGTTCATCGCCGACACCGCGCGCGTGATCGGGGACGTCGAAATCGGGCCCGACTCGAGCATCTGGTTCGGTAGCGTCCTGCGCGGCGATGTCGGAGCGATCCGCATCGGTGCGCGCACGAACATTCAAGATCTGAGCATGCTGCACATGTCGCTCGACATCTCGAACAGCATCATCGGAGACGACGTCACCGTCGGTCACAGCGCGATCATCCACGGCGCGATCGTCGGCGACGGCGCCCTGATCGGCATGGGCGCGATCTTGCTCGACAACTGCGAAATCGGCGCGGAAGCACTGGTCGCGGCGGGCACGATCGTCACTTCGGGCGTGAAAATTCCGCCACGCACGCTCGTGCGCGGCCAGCCCGGCAAAGTGATTCGCGAGCTCGGCGAAGACGAGTGGCAACAAGGCCGTCAGCTCGCGGCGCGTTATATCGAAGTCGCGCGCGCGCACCGCGGCGGTTGACGGCGCAGTAAACTCAGCCGCCGCCGACGAAGTGCACGATCTCGATCACGTCGCCGGTTTCGAGCACGCGGCTCGTGTGCTCGGCACGCGGCACGACTTCGCGGTTTCGTTCGACCGCGACGGGTCCGTCCGTCAGCTCCAAAATCTCGACCAAGCCGCGCACGCTGGTGCCGCTCGGGATCTCGCGCGCCTCGCCGTTGACCGTGATTTGCATCGGGTTTTGGGTTTTGGGTTGGGGCGTGGGAAAGGTCAAGTCAGTGGCAAGCACTGCGCGGAATTGCCACAACGGGCCGCAGGAGCAGCGCCACTCGGCGCCACTAATTGAGCTTCGCGCTCGCGGCGGGTGTATTGTTCGGGAGTGCGAACCTGGGTCGCATTCCTCGGCGGTGCTGTGCTCGCGGCCGCGGCATTTGCCGCGTATCCGCGCGTCGAGGCGTGGGAGGCGCGCGAGCCGAGTTTGCTGGTCGACGGCCAAGTGCCGCCGAGCGCCGAGTCGCTCGAAAGCTGGCTTGCGCGACGCGCGTCGGCAATTTCCGCGCGGCGCGCCACGCTGCTCGGAGAATCCGGCTCGTTCGAGCTCTCGTTCGCCGAGCTCGGCCTGTCGCTCGATGTCGATGCTACCGCCGCGCACGCGCGCGCCGCGGCGCCGAACGCCAATTTCGTCGCGCGGCTCCATTCAGCGATCGCACCAAGCCCCGCGCTCGACGACGTGCCACTCGCATTTCGCTTCGACAGCGAGCGCGCGGCGAAGTATTTGGCGGCGCTCGCCCCGATCCTGCGTCGCGACCCGGTCGACGCGCGCCTCGACTTGTCCGCGCACGCGCGAGTCGAAGATCAGCCGGGTCGAGAGCTCGATCTCACGGCGTCTCTCTTGGCGATCGCGCGCGGCGAGCGCGACGACGGCGCGGTAATCGAGGTCTTCACGCAGCCCATCGCGGCGCGCGTCACGTCCGAGATGCTGCGGCAAATCGACGTATCGCGCGTGCTTTCGAGCTACGAGACTGATTTTGCGCACCACGCCGGACCGCGCGCGATCAACATCGCGACTGCCGCGCGTTACTTGAACGGCACGATCATCGCGCCCGGTGAAAGCTTCAGCTTCAATAAGACGGTCGGCGCGCGCACGGTCGAGCGCGGTTTCACCTTCGCGCCCGTGATCGTCGCGGATGAGCTCGAGCCTGGAGTCGGCGGCGGTGTTTGCCAAGTCGCGAGCACGCTGCACGCTGCGGCCGTTTTCGGCGGCTTCGACGTGGTGCAACGGCGCAGCCACAGCCGACCGAGCGGTTACACGCCGCTCGGCCTGGACGCGACGGTGATCGACGGTGAGCTCGATCTCAAGCTCAGAAATCCCTACGACACGGCGCTGATCATTCACGCCTTTTTGCCAACGCGCAGCACGTTGCGCATCGAACTCTTGGGGCGCGATCCGCCGGGCAAGGTCGAGCACTTTGCGGAGGTCAAAGAGAAGCACGAGTTCGTGCGCCGTATCGTGGTCGAACCAGGCTTCGGTCCAAACCAAAGTAAGCGCCATCAAAAAGGTAGCCGCGGCTACGACGTGCTCAGCACCGTGCGCACGACTCTTCCGGATGGGCAGCGCCGGTTCCGCACTTACACGAGCACGTATTATCCGGTGCCCGAAGTGTATTGGGTCGGTCCCGGCACGGACGTGAGCGCCCTGCCCGCCTTGCCGGACGGCGCGGAAGGCATCGAATACGGCGATGAGGCGCCGACTCGGCTCGAGTAGTCCGAGCGGTCCGCCTTTGCGCGCGCGTGGATTTTGGCTAAAACCCCCGCGTGAACGCGGTTTCGCGAAAATGTTTGCGCCTGAGCGCCGCATGCCTCGCGTCGTGGAGCGTGCTTGCTTGCCATCGCGCTGCAGCGGGCACGGCTCCCGCTGCGTCGGGCTCAGCCGCAGCCGCACCCGCAGCCTCGGGTGAGCTCGCTGTCGATCACGGCGAGCTCGACACGCAAGCACCGAAGGACTCGCCGAAGATCGCGGCCACCCAAATCGCGACCACGGTGTACAAGCTCCCGGACATCGGCTCGCGCCGACTCGGCTACATTCGACTCGGTGGCGCCGTCGATCGCGATTCGGAGCCGACGCGCGGCAAGGGCTGTAAGGGCCAGTGGTACCACGTGTTTCCGATGGGCTACGTCTGTACCGACGAAGCGACGATCGATCTCGATACGCCGATCGTGCGCGCGGCGAGCCGCCGGCCGGACCTCGATCAGCCGCTCCCGTATCGCTATGGCTTCGTGCGCGCGACTTCGCCACAATACTTGCGCATTCCGAGCCACCAAGAGCAGGAAAAAAGCGAATTCAAGCTCGACGAGCATTTGAGTTGGTTCGAACAAAATAAGAGCGACGTACAGAAGGTCGAGCTCGGCGCAAACGACATTCCGCTCGACGCGCGCGGCGTCGCGGTGCCGGGCCTTGCGCCGAAGTCGGGCTTCAAGCCTTCGCCCGAGCTCAGTGAAAATGAGCTATTCGGCGGGCAAACTCCGAATGATCCGATTCCGTTTTGGCTCGACGGGGGGCGCAAGATCCCGAACGTCTCGGGTTTCGATGTGCCGACGTACGCGTATTTCGCCGACCGCGTGCGGCGCAAAACGGGCTTGTCCCTGATCGGCGCCTTCGATACCGAAGACGAGGGCGTGCACCGGCGCTTCGCCGCGAGCGTCGATATGCGCTTGGTTCCGACTAGCAAACTGAAGCCGGATTCTGCGTCCGCGTTTCACGGACTCGAAATCACGGACAAGCTGCAGCTGCCGTTCGCGTGGGTGAACAGGACCGACGTGACGACGTACAAGCTGATCAAGGGCAAAGACGAAGTGCGTGCAGCGGAGGCGATTCCGCGGCGGGCCGTTGTTCCGCTCAGCGGCAACGCGCGGATCAAGCACGGCGAGCGTTTCTACCAAAGCGCGCGGGACAAGACCGTGTGGCTGCGCGCGCAAGATCTGGGCGTGGTCGACAAGCCGCCGACTTGGCCGGACTTCGCCGAGAAGGGCGAGAAGTGGATCGATGTATCGATCACCGAGCAAGTGCTCGTGTTGTACGAGGGAAAGAAGCCGGTTTACGCCACGCTCGTCTCGACCGGTCGCGATAAACTCGGCGATCCCAAGGAGACGCTCTCCACCATCCGCGGCACGTTCCGACTGCAGAGCAAGCACATCGCGGCCGCGATGGACTCCGAGGAAAATTCGAGTGTCTCGGGCGGATCGCGTGGGCACGCGCCGAAACTCAGCGCCAACGCCGCCGAGACGACCGAACGGCTGAAGAAAGCCGAAGCCGAAGGCAAATCACTCGACACCGAGGATCGCCGTCGACTCGCCAACATCAACAAGGGGCGCGATCCCGAATACGGCATCACCATGCGGCGCGGTTCGGCGGACTTCGAGCTTCGCGACGTACCGTGGATACAATACTTTGCATCCGGTTACGCGCTGCACGGCGCCTATTGGCACGACGTGTTCGGCATCGCGCGCAGCCACGGCTGCGTAAACCTCGCGCCGATCGACGCGCGTTACGTCTTTAACTGGACAGATCCGCCCGTACCGAAAGGTTGGCACGGCATCAATGTAGGTGCGGACATGGGCGAAGGCACTGGCGTCGTCGTGCGCGAGTGATCGCGTCCTGGCACTTGAGAATTGACATGCTTAAATAAACAGCACGATGGCCGAGAGCTCGGCTGCTGCTCTGACGCTGAATCGCGCCGAAAACTTGCTGTATTTCGTGCTGCGGCGCGAGCATGTGCGCGGGCCGAAATCGATGGTCAGAAAAGCGCTGGCTGGTGTGCTGGCTACGCTGCTCGCGCAGCTGACCTTCGGTGCGGCTTTCGAGCAGATCGCGCAAGCGAGCTCGCGCTTTGGCTGGAGCCAAAACAATGAGGCCGCGCGCATCGCCCCGACCTCTGCGACGGCCGAAGCTTTGGCGCGCGCCGCGCCAGTTTCGGTTGCGCCGGTGCTCACGGCAACCGCGGGGGATGTGCGGCCGCAACCGCCGACTTCGGCCCCCGCGCTGACGCCCGTCGCGCCCGATGTCAACGGCGCTTGCCCGGGCGACATGGCTCTCGTCGAAGGCGAGTACTGCACCGACGTGGTTCAGATCTGCAACCGCTGGCTCGATGACCAGAGTCTGCCGTTCGCGCGCTGCGCCGAGTATCAGTCGCCCGCTATCTGCGTCGGTAGCCGCGTCAAACAGCGCTTCTGTATCGACCGTTACGAGTACACCGCGCCCGGCGACGCGCTGCCGCTGAACTACCAGAGCTTCGACAAGGCCAGCGCCGTGTGCACCGATCTCGGCAAGCGTATCTGCACCGAGAGCGAATGGAACTTCGCTTGCGAGGGCGAGGACATGCGCCCGTACCCCTACGGGTTCTCGCGCGAGACAGTCTGCAATCAGGATCGCAGTGACTTGTACGAGCCCAACCCGCACTACCAAGTCCTGGCCGATCGCCGGGAACCCGCCGCAGCTCGACCGGAGTGCGTGAGCCCGTTCGGGGTCTACAACATGACCGGAAACATGGATGAGCCGGTGCTTCGCGAGGGCACCGCGCACGTCGAGCCGTATCGAAATGCGCTCAAGGGCGGCTGGTGGATGGCGGCCCGCAACCGTTGTCGCCCTTCGACGACCGCGCATGACGACCACTATAAGGACATCCAAGTCGGCGTCCGTTGCTGCACCGCAGCAAGCTAGAGCCGATCTAAAGTGCGAGAAGTTCCTTTTAATATTCCTAAGTAAATCATTGTATTTGTATGGTTTAATGGCAATCAATCTCTGAGATCGACGGCGGTAACATCGACCGGCCCACCGACAAACTGCTTGACCTCATGCGCCATTCACCGAAAAGTCCCGGGCTCGAATGCGGAGCCTTGGAATCATCGGAGTGGCGCTCGGTCTAGCGACCGGATTCGCCGGAGGCTGCCGTAGGGCAGAGCCGCTACCGCCGCCCGCTCCGGTCGCCGACGCACCGTTGCCGCCGCCTCCGGCCATGACCGAAACGATGGTGGCGCTGGCAAGCGCCCCGCGTG
>DASYCL010000074.1:0-2202 GCA_036500245.1 Polyangiaceae bacterium
GTTCAAGGCGATCTGGGATCCGGACGGCAAGATGAACCCCGGCCGCATTGTCGATGCGCGACCGATGGTCAGCGATTTACGGCTCGGTCCGGACTACGACCCGTGGCAAGGCACGACGCACTTCAAGTTCCCCGATGACCAAGGCAGCTTCGCGAACGCGACGCTGCGCTGCGTGGGAGTCGGGAAATGCCGTCGCCTGAACGGCGAAGGCGAACAAGACACGATGTGTCCGAGCTTCATGGTGACGCGCGAAGAGCAGCACTCGACGCGCGGACGCGCCCATCTCTTGTGGGAAATGTTGCGCTCCGCCAAAACACCGATCCAAGATCGGTTCCAGGACGAGCACGTCAAAGAGGCGCTCGAGCTCTGCTTGTCTTGCAAAGGCTGCAAGAGTGATTGCCCGGTGAATGTCGATCTCGCGACTTACAAAGCGGAATTTCTGTCGCACTACTACGCGGCGCGAATTCGGCCGCGGCATGCGTACGCGTTCGGTTTGATCGATCGCTGGGCCGAACTGGCGAGCTTCGCGCCGGGCTTCGTCAATTGGCTCACGCAATCGCAAGCTTTCTCACCGCTCTTGAAGTTCGTCGCGGGCATGACGCAAAAGCGCCGTATTCCGAGCTTTGCGCCGCAGACCTTCCGCAGCTGGTTCGAACAGCGATCGGCTCGCCCCGGTGCGAAGGGAAAAGTGCTGCTCTGGCCCGACACCTTCAACAATTACTTCTATTCGGATACCGCGCGCGCTGCGGTCGAGGTGCTCGAGTCGCTCGGCTTCGAAGTCACGATCCCGCGCATGAAGCTGTGCTGTGGTCGCCCGCTCTATGACTACGGCATGCTCGACACCGCCAAGGCCTACCTCGAGCGGATCTTGAGCGAGCTCGAGCCCGAACTCGAAGCGGGCATCCCGATCGTGGTGCTGGAACCGAGCTGCGCCTCAGTGTTTCGGGACGAGCTTCCGAATTTGATGCCGGAGCGCGCTGCCGGAAAACGGCTCACGGCTCAAACCTTCTTGCTGAGCGAATTTTTGCTGAAGCACGCGAGCGAGCGCGTTCCCATGCTTTCGCGCCGGGCGCTCGTGCAAGCGCATTGCCATCACAAATCGCTCGGTTTCGAGGCTGAAAAAAAGATCTTCGAAAAGATGGGGCTCGAGGTCGAGCGGCCGCCGTCGGGCTGCTGCGGGCTCGCCGGCTCCTTTGGTTTCGAAGCGGAAAAGTACGACGTGTCTTCGGCTTGCGGCGAGCGCGTGATTCTGCCTGCCGTGCGCAAGGCCGAAGACGAAGTGTTGATCCTCGCCGACGGCTTCAGCTGTCGCACTCAGATCGAATCAGGCACGGGCCGGCGCCCATTGCACCTCGCTGAAGCGCTTCAGCTCGCGCTCGGTCCGGCGCTGCCCGCCGGTCGCGTGGAAGCCGCACTCTCCGCGCGCCGCACCGCGGCCGTCGAGCGTTCGATCGGCAAAGCGCGGCTCGCGTTCGTGACGATCGCGCTGCTCGTGGTTGCTGCGATCGTGGCCGCGAATGTCGTGTTGCGCTCGAATCATGGGCCAGAGCATCAGGGGGTCGGTTCGGCGCGTGGATTGAGCCTGCGTTAGCGAGGCGAGAACGGGCGCTAATCTGCGGCGAATGCGATCGTCGTCATCAGTGCGTTTTCGCTTTGACGCGAATCGAGGCGAGTGTGCTGCACGACGATCGGCAGATTCGACTCGAGCACGCTCGAATACTCAGTGGCGAGCGGGATGCGCTCGGGATCGGTCAAATCATTGAAGCGCACGTGCTTGGTGCGGCGAGCCGGAACGACAATGCGGTACGGCCCTGCCGGCTCGCGCTCCGCGAAGAACACGGTAATCGTGACGGTCGCGTCCACGTCCGAGCAATTCAAAATACATGCGGCTTCATGACTCGTGAGCGCCGGTGCGGGCCCGTGACTTTCACGAGGAATATAGCCTTCAGCGATCGCCCAGCGAAGTTTGCCAATCGGTGCCATGCACGGCGCGAAGCACGTGTCGTGCCCCATGCGCGCACGAAATGGCACGAACGGTGCTTTCGGTGGAGCGTATTGCAGCAGCGCCGATTTGCATCGGGCGCCCACAAGGAGATGAGCCCATGATCGTAGCGACTGGCACGATCTTAGTTCTCGTTCTGTTTGCCTTCTTGGCTGCCATTTCGGCGATCAAGATCGCCAAAGAGTACGAAAGAGGTGTCG
>DASYCL010000075.1:0-1690 GCA_036500245.1 Polyangiaceae bacterium
GCTGGCAGTTTGCCGTGGTCGGTTTCGCCGCAACATTGGCGCTGATCGCGTTGTTCGTCTCCGCGCACTCGGCACCTCCACTGAGCTTCCAAGTGGACGCGCACACGGGTCACACGAACGATCAGATTTCGTCGCGTGACGCCTCGGTCCATCTTTCATTTTCGGACGGCACGCTGTTGACGCTGGGAGCCACCTCGCGCGCTCATGTCGTCAGCCTCGAGCAGCACGGCGCGCAAGTCGCGCTCGAAAGCGGTTCGCTCAGCGCCAACGTGGTTCATACCGGCATGAGTGTTTGGTCGCTCAGCGCTGGGCCCTTCTCCGTGCGCGTCACGGGGACGAAGTTTTTGCTGAGTTGGGACCCGGATCACCAGCGCTTCTCGATCCAAGTCGCGCAGGGCAGCGTCGCTGTGTCGGGTTCGGTCGTCGGCGCCGAGCGGCCCGTTCGTGCCGGCGAGACATTGGTCGTCTCCGTGCCGGATCGCTGGCTCGAGCTCTCGAACGTCGATCGCGCGACTGCTGAACCGGCGCCGACCGCGTCGTCGACAACGCCAGCGCCGCCGATTGCGGCTTCGGCAACCGATGCGCAAGCAGCTTTAGCGCCGGCCGAGCCGAGCGCGCGCAGCCCGAGCCCGAGCTCATGGCGAGCGCTCGCTACGCAAGGCAAAATGCGCGAGGCATACGCCAGCGCAGACGCCGCGGGCTTCGATCAAGCCTGTGACTCGGCAAACGCAGCCGATTTACTGCTCTTGGGAGACGCGGCGCGCCTCGCAGGTCGACCCGACCGCGTGAGTCAGGCGCTCTTGCAATTGAGACGGCGTTTCCCGCGCGATCCGCGGAGCGCGGCAGCAGCCTTCATCCTCGGTAAGGTGAGGTTCGATCAAGGCGGAGCCGATCGCGCCGCAGCCAACTGGTTTGCCACGAGTCTACGCGAACAACCCAAAGGCTCGCTCGCGAGAGAAGCCGCGGGACGATTGATCGAAGCGTTACATCGCGCGGGCGACAGCGCTGGCGCGGCGCGCGCGGCGAAAGATTATTTGACATGGTACCCTGACGGACCACATGCCGCGCTTGCGCGCTCCTTGCTCCCCTGATCGCCGAGCGCGCTGCCTAGCGACGGCCGTCGCAATCTTTGCTCTCGGGCTGCCTCGAAGAGCCGCCGCGACCGAACCGAACGCGCACGTGGTCATCGTGGGGCGTCCGAGTAGCCCGCTCGTGCGCCGGCTCCGAGAAGAATCCGAAGCGCTCGGTTTTACGGTCGATTCCAAAGACGAGGAGTCCACCCCGCTCGCCGACGAGCTCACCACCCCAGACGTCGTCGCGGCAATTCGCGTGCTCGAACAGCCCGATCAGGCCGTCGAACTCGCGATCATGGATCCCAAACTGCACCAGCTCATTCATGAACAACTAGCGCTTCGCGCATCGAGTGATCCTACGGCAATGGAACTCGTGGCAACACGCGCCATCGAGCTCTTGCGTGCGATTCGACTTCGAGTGCCACGCGCTCCGGGGCCACGACTCCAAACGCCACCCACCGCGCGAGCCGAAACGCCGGTGGAACAAGCACCAAAACCGACGACTGCGCTGTCGCTGAGTCCGCTCGGAAACTTCACACCGCATCTGAGCCCCGGCCTCAGCGCGGAAGTGCAAGCGAATTTCATCCCGCGATATGTCGGAGTCAGCGGCGGAGTCG
>DASYCL010000076.1:0-4235 GCA_036500245.1 Polyangiaceae bacterium
GCGATTCGGTTGCGCTCGGCGCAGTCGTCGTTGAATCGGCGCGCGCGGTCGTTTTCGGCTCGGCGTGTTTCAGCACTTGCTCCGGCGCGTCCGCGTGCTTGGCCATGAAGTGCGCTTCGGCGTAGTCCCACGCGCTGGCCAGCGCGACGCAGCACAAGATCCCCACGGCCAAGCTCGCCGCGACCGAGCGCGCGGCCAAGAGCGCGTACTTCGTGCGTCGCGTGAGCGCTGCGCGCGGAGCCGAGTTCGCCGCGTCGAGCACTTCGAGCGTGCGCGCGACGAGCGCGCTCGAACGCGTTTCGTCACCCGGGAGCAAGCTCGCTTCCGCGTCGAAACCCACGCCCGCTTCGTACAAAAGCTCGAGCTCGCGCGAGGATTGCAGCGCGATTTCCAGGCGGCGCTCGGCGTCTTCGTCGAGCCGGCATTGGCGCGCGAGCACGAGCAGATCTTCGGGGCCGTCCGTGCGAGTCATGGTTCGCCTTCCAGGAGTTCGAGTAGCGCGGGTTTGCCGTCGAGCTTTTCGCGCAGCGCGCGCCGCGCGAGCCGCAGCCGGCTCTTGACGGTTTGCAGCGGCGCGCGCGTCGTCTCTGCGATTTCGGCGAGCGAGCAGCCGGCGACACAATGCAGCGCCAAAGCTTCTGCCTGGGGCGCGGGCAAGCTGAGTAAGAGCACACGCACCGCGGCTGCTGCTTGCGCGCGCTGAAGCTGTTGCTCCGGGCCGTCCCAGCCCGCCGCGAGCTCGTCCAAATCCTCGCTGCTCGACGCGAGATTGCCGCCGCGCTTATTGGCCGCGCGCTTGCGCCGCGCGTTCATCGCGACCAAG
The DNA here is from genome assembly GCA_036500245.1 of Polyangiaceae bacterium. GTDB lineage: Bacteria > Myxococcota_A > Polyangia > Polyangiales > Polyangiaceae > PMG-095. The sequence continues at coordinate 824 of DASYCL010000076.1, forward strand.
ACGGCGGTGCGCGTCGCGAAACGCACGACCGTGCTCTCGCCACGAAATGTGCGCAGCGCAGACAAGACGACCAGCGCCGCTTCCTGTGCCACGTCTTCGGCGTCCGCGTTGTCGCGTCCGAGCAAACTGCGCACCGTGCGCAAGAGGTGCGGCGCGAGCGCGACCAAGAGTGCGTGCGTCGCGCTGCGATCGCCCTGGGCGGTGGCGCGCGCGAGCGCCGCGAGCTCGTCCGGATGCCGACCATCGGCGCCCGCCTCGGGCTCCCCGTCGTTCGTGTGGATCAGGCGAATCATGCGCGGCCGTCAGACAGGAGTGTCTATTTGCCGGGCCGCGGGGTCACCCTGGGGACGGGGTAAATCTGTTTACGCAGCAGCGCTGTTTTTCAAGTGCCGGTTATCGTTGGCGATTGGCTACCACCCAAAAAATCAGAGCTCGATCTGCGCGCCGATTTCCATCACCCGATCGGGCGGGATGTTGAAGAACTTGGTCGCCGGTTGCGCGTTCCGCGACATGAACGCGAAGAGCGCCACGCGCCAGCGCGACATGCCGGGGCGTTGGGTGGCGACCAGATTTTCGCGGCCGAGGAAGAAGGTGGTGTGCTCGACGGTGTGGATGAGTCCGGTTCTGATCAAGAGCTGCGGCGCGTCCGGCTGTTCCATGAAGCCGTAGCGGCCGGTGATGCGACAGAAGCCATGCTCGAGCTTTTCGAGCTTATAGCGCTCTTCTTCGGCGACGCGTGCGGCGTCGGTCGTCGTCATCGTGAGCAGCACGATGTTTTGGTGCAAGACGCGATTGTGTAGGAAATTGTGGAGTAGCGCGGGCGGCGTGCCGTCCCGCGCGCCGGTCATGAATACGGCCGTGCCCGGCACGCGCGCAGGCAATTCGACCGCGATCACGTCGTAGAAATCCGAGAGCGGGAGCAGCTGCTCCGCGAAGCGTTCGGCCAGGATTTCGCGGCCGCGCTTCCACGTGACCATGATCGTGAAGATGGTCGCGCCGATGATCAGCGGGAACCAACCGCCGTGCTCGATTTTCACGGCGTTGGCGCCGACGAAGAACATCTCCGGAATGAAGAACACGAGCGAGAGCGGGATCGCTTTGTGGTAGCCCCAACCCCAGCCGTAGCGCACCAGGAAGAACGCGAGGATCGTGGTGATGACCATGGTCAGGGTCACCGCGATGCCGTACGCGGCTGCCAGCGCATCGGACGATTTGAAGCCGAGCACGAGGCCGATCGCCGCGAGCATCAGCGCGTAGTTCACGCTCGGGATGTAAATTTGGCCGCGCTCGTAGGCGGAAGTGTGGCGGATCGAGAAGCGCGGCAAGAAGCCGAGCATCGTCGCTTGGCTCGTGAGCGAGTACACGCCGGAGATCAAAGCTTGCGACGCGATCACCGTGGCTGCGGTCGACAGCAGCACGACCGGGATCAACGCGATCGCCGGCACCGTTTTGAAGAACGGATTGGTGATCGCTTCCGGGTGGCTGATGAGCAACGCGCCTTGGCCGAAGTAGTTCATCAACAGCGCGGGGAAGACCACGCTGAACCAGGCCAAGCGGATCGGTTTGCGGCCGAAATGGCCGAGATCGGCGTACAATGCTTCGCCGCCGGTGACGGCCAAGAATACCCCACCGAGCACGAGCAACCCGCGCTGGCCGTGGCGCGCGAGGAAGATCACGCCGTGCACCGGATTGATCGCGGTGAGCACGCCAGGATGCTTGACGATCTGCGCGATGCCGAGCCCGGCGATGGTCAAAAACCAAATGAACGTGATCGGACCGAACACCGCACCGATGCCGCCGGTGCCGCGGCGCTGCACCATGAAGAGCGCGACCAAAATCGCGATGGTGATCGGCACGACCAGCGGCTGCAAGCTTGGCGCCGCGATCTGAAGACCTTCCACGGCGCTGACCACGGAGATGGCGGGCGTGATCATGCCGTCTCCGTAGAGCAGCGCGGAGCCGAACACACCGAGGAACAAGAGCGGCAAGTATTTGCGCGTTTTCCGCAAATTCGAGCTCGAAAGCGCCATCAGCGCCAAGATGCCGCCTTCGCCCTTGTTATCGGCGCGGAGCACGTACGCGATGTACTTGAGCGACACCATGATGATGAGCGACCACGAGATCAGCGAAAGCACGCCCAGGATGTTGCCGCGCGTGGTTTCGATGCCGCCGACGAAACACTCGCGCACCGCGTAGAGCGGGCTCGTGCCGATGTCGCCGTACACGACGCCGAGCGCGCCGAGCGCGAGCTTCATCAAATAGCGATTGTCTTGGATGTTCCCGTGGCCATGCGCATCGGGGACGCCGTGATCGGATCGGGAAGGTGCGATGACGGGACTTGTAGCAGTGGCGGGCTCGGACATCGACTCGGGCGCACGCTAGCGCAAATTTGCCGCCGCGTATTCTCGCGCTAACCGCGCACCCAGAACACGGTAAAGGCATCTCCGCCTTCGTCGGACTCTGCCGGACGCGAATGTTCAACGTAGGCGGAAGCTCGCAGGTGCTCGCGTACATGCGCTTTCAGCGCACCCGTGCCGTGCCCGTGCAGGACGAAGCCCACGGCCTCGCTGCGCCCCAATAAGCGATCGATAAAGACGTCGACGCGGCCGATCGCCTCTTCCACGCGCTCCCCGCGCAAATCCAAGGTCGTATCTTGTGTGCGCTGAGGCACAGGCAATGGTTTCGGCTGTGTGGCGCGCGTTTTTTTTTGTTGGGGGTTTGCCTGGTGCGGCGCGCCACGCTGAGGCAAAAGACCGAGTTCGCTCACCGGCACGAGCAGCTTGAGCGCGCCGATCATCATGCGCACGCGCGCGCCGTCCAAGAGTTCGACGATCTGTCCGTTCGCGCCGAGCGTGCGGTGAAACACGCTCTGTCCCACTTTGAGCTCGCTCGGATCGAGCTCGCGCGTTTGCGGCTTGCGCAGGTGTGCTTGGCCCCGCGGAGAATTCGCCACCGAGCGCGACTTGCGCCGCGACGCGACTCACACCGCGTTCGAGCTCGCGCAGCGCCGCCGCGTCCGGCACTGCGCCGCGCAAACGCGCGCGCACGGCTTCGAGCTCTTTACGCGCCGTGCGCACCGAGAGCCGCAGCGCTTGCACTTCGCTTTCGACTTCGCGCGCGGCTTGCTCGCGAAAGGCGTGCCGTTCGCGCTCGAGTTTTTCGCGCAAGGCCCGCTCGCGCTCGCGTTCCTGCTCGGCTTCGCGCGTCAAACGTTCGAACTCGGCGCGTTCGCGCGACAGCTCGCGTAGCGCCGCTTCGCGATCGAGCGCCTGGGTCGGCAAGAGCGCTTTCGCGCGTGCGATCACCGGCTCGGGCAAGCCGTGCCGGAGCGCGACCGCGAGTGCGCTCGACGGCCCGGGCACCCCCAAATGCAGCCGAAATGTCGGCGCCATCTGCGCGAAGTCGAAGCCGA
>DASYCL010000077.1:0-1844 GCA_036500245.1 Polyangiaceae bacterium
AGCGCGTTCGGAAGATCGTGTTCGCCGTCGAGCGGTGGGTAGTGCATGCCGGTGCCGATCATGAGGCGCCACGGATTGCCCTTGTCCGCGAGATCGGCGGCGACATTTTGATTGATCACGTACCACATGCCGCGCTGATCCGAGAGATCATTGGTGGAAGTGAGCAGGCTCACGCGTAGCGTGCGTGCCGGCGCGGCGGCGATCACCTTTACCCAATCGACGCCGTACGTGATCGCCGCGCCGAAGCTCGTGTTGTCGCCGACGAACTTGTGAAAATCGTCCGGGCGATTCCAAAGCACTTCCCAGCCTTGCCCACCGCTCGCGCTATAGCCGACAATCGACCATGCCTCCGGATCGCGCGACACGCTGTATTTGCCGAAGATGACCTGCGGCAAGATCTCGTTGAAAAGAAAATTCGTGTACTCGTCGGTTGGCGGATCGTACGTCGCGACGCGATCGCCGTCGGACGGCGGATCGATGAACAGCGCGACGGTCGGCGGCAGCGCGTGGGTCGCAATCAAATTGTCGAGCACGGTTGCGGCGTGAAAATCGGTCAGGAACTGATTGCCGTCGCCGAACAACAAGAAAATCGCCGGCATGCCCGCGACGTAATTCGCGGACGTGTAAATCCAATACGGGAAATGCTGATTGTAAGTCGTACTCGCGAAGCTCACCGATGGCGTGATCTTGCCCGCGGTCGCGCCCGCGGAGAGCGTCCACTCGAGTGGATCGCTCGCGCTCGCGGCCAAATCGTGTTTGCCGTCGCCGTCCGTGCCCGGCAGGCAGTGAATTGGCCCGAACGGCGCAGCCGCGGCGCCCGCGCTTCCGCTCGCACCCCCGCTGCTCGTGCCCGCGCTCTCGCCGTTCGCAATTCCGCCGCTGCCCGCATTTGCGCTCGCGCCGCCACTCCCTGCGTTACTCACGCCGGCGTTCGCGCTAGACGCGCCTCCGTTCGACGTGCCTCCGTTCGACGTGCCTCCGTTCGGCGCGCCTCCGCTCGGCGTCGCTGCTGCGTCGTCAGCATTCCCGCTCGTCGCGTGGTTCTCGCACGCACCACTCGCAGACGCGCACAAAAATAAAATCGACTCGGCCAAAAGCCACGAGCGCTCGCGCATGCTTTTGAAAGCTATGGCATCGAATGCATTCGAACAACGCATTCGCCGCTTTGATTGGCTGTTATTTGGGGTGCCTAGCCGCGCTTTTTTCGAAATTGTTTGACCCGCAGAACGCGCGCTCGAGTTTTTGCGAAGGTCAGCTCGTCTCAGCCAAGAAACCGTTCACCGCCGCGGCGAACAGCGCGGGCGCTGTCACCTGCGCCAAGTGCTGTTGCCCAGCGAGCTCCCCGAGCCGCGCGCGCGGAAGGCGCTCCGCGATCGTGCGCGCGCCGCTCTGCATGCGCGGAGAGCTCGCCGCGCCGACGAGCATCAACGTCGGCATCTGAATCCGGTCGAGCTCGCTCGGCGTAGCCGTAAACGAACGTTGTACGCGCGAGTCGTACGGCACGGTGTGTCCGAGCGCCGCCAGCATTTCTGGCCAGAACGGCGCAGCTTGGATGCCGCCGATCTCCGCTTCGCTCATGCGCGGACCTTCGCGGAAAAAGGTTTCGACCGCTGCCTCGCGCTTGCCCGCGGCGAGCAACCCTTCGAGCCGCTCCGGCAAATCTTGCACGATCGAATCTTCGGCTTTGAAAAATACCGGCGGCTCATAAGCGATCAAACGCTCGAGGTGCGCCGGCGCGCGCGCCGCGACTTGCAACGCCAAGATCGCGCCCGAAGAATGCCCGAGCAAATCGAGCGGCTCCGCGATGCCCTCAATCAGCGCAATCACATCTTCGATCTCGCGCT
>DASYCL010000078.1:0-3021 GCA_036500245.1 Polyangiaceae bacterium
ACGGCGAGCAGGGCAGGGCAGGGTGGGGGTGACAGCACATCCGGCTGCGCTGGTTTGCGGTTTAAGTTATTGATATATATGATTTTTACTCGGTCGCTCGTGGCCGCCGCAGGTGCCGGCGAGTGCACGGGGTTCCTCTCGTTGCGCTAGGCTGAGGGCAGGGTTATCCGCCCTCGCGGGCGCGGCTCAGCGCCAAGGTGACGATGAAAAAGAATTACGTCCTCGACACGAATGTTCTGATCCACGATCCGCACGCATTTCTGAAGTTCGAGGACAACGACGTGATTCTCCCGATCTACGTGATCGAGGAGATCGATCAGTTCAAGCGCGACGCGAACGAGCGCGGCCGCAACGCGCGCACCGTCTCGCGTTTGCTCGACGCGCAGCGCGCCAAGGGCCCGCTGTCGAAGGGTGTGGATTTGCCGGAGGGCGGCAGCTTGCGCGTGCACGTGCCCGAGCGCCGGCCCGAGCTCAAGAGCGCGCTCAATCCCAACACCGGCGATCACGCGATTTTGCAAACGGCGCTCGAGTTCCGCGATCAATCGCCGGACAAGCCGACCATCTTCGTGACGATGGACGTGAACCTGCGCATCCGCGCGGACGCGCTCGGTCTCACCACGCAGACCTACGAAAATCAGTCGGTCGATCTCGATCGCGTCGAGACCGGCATCATCGAGCTCGCGGTCGCCACGGCCGAGCTCGACAAATTCTTCGAATCCGGCGCGCTCAAACCGCCGGATGCCGACAAGATCAACGCCAATGCCTGCGTCGTACTGCGGGACGACAGCGCGCGGCCGCGGACGGCGCTCGGTCGCTTCCATCACGAACCGCGCGAAGTGCGCGCGCTGAAAACGCCGCGGGATGGCCTGATGGGCATTCGGCCGCGCAACAAAGAGCAAGCCTTCGCGCTCGACCTCTTGCTGGACGACAACGTGAAGCTCATGACCGTCGTGGGCAAAGCGGGTACCGGCAAGACATTGCTCGCGCTCGCCGCCGGGCTTCGCCGCGTGGTCGACGATGGCGCCTATGCGCGCCTCTTGGTGAGCCGCCCGGTGATGCCGCTCGGCCGCGACATCGGTTTCCTACCGGGCGATGTCGATCAAAAACTGAACCCGTGGATGCAGCCGATTTACGACAATTTGGAGTTCCTGTTGGTTGCGGGTGGCTCTAAGCGGCGCGGCGTGCGCGGCTTCGAGGAGCTGTTCGACCAAGGGCAATTGCAAGTCGAGCCACTGACTTACATTCGCGGGCGCAGCTTGCCGCATCAATACGTGATCGTGGACGAAGCGCAGAACCTCACGCCCCACGAAGTCAAAACCGTAATTACTCGCTGCGGCGAGGGCACCAAAATCATCCTCACGGGTGACCCCTATCAAATCGACAATCCGTACGTCGACAACGCGACGAACGGGCTCTCGGTCACCGCCGATCGCCTGCGTGGCGAGCCGATCGTGGGGCACATCTTGCTCTCCAAGGGCGAACGCAGCGAGCTCGCGAACATCGCCGCAAACAAGCTTTGAGTCATGGCGACAACGCTCCCGCGCAGCGTGAGCGAGCTCGACCAAACTCCGCCGTTTCGCGACGCGGCACGGCTCTGCGCGCGCGCTGAAGCCGAAATTCGCCTGATCGACCGCGCTCAGCCGCTCAACGCCGCGGCCGAGCGCGAAGCGCTGATCGCCGCCTGGGGCGCGGGAAAGCCGCGCGCGCCGCGCTTCGAGTATGCGCAGCGTGCGAATTTTGCTGCCTTGCGCGGCATGCTTGTGGACGCCGCCCGCGCGCTCGAATCGGAGGGTCCGCTCGGTGCGCTTTACGCCGAGCGCGCGCGAGAGCTCGAGCTCGAAGCGTCGCTGGCCGAGCGCATCGACACGGGTGAGTTTGCCGCGCACTGCGCGGCGCGCTACGCGCCGCTCGAAGCAGTGGACGCCGCGACCGCCAGCGACTGGACTACGCGCTGGCTCGACGCCGCGGAAGATCGCTCGAAGGCGCTACATCGCAGCGACGATCGCGGGGATCGCAGGAGTCTCGTCTCGGCGCTGGAACGCGCCAGCGAGGGCTTGCCCGTGCGCGTCGAAATCCGGCCAAATCAGGCCGCGGCGGCCTCGGTGGGCGACGGCTTCATCGGCGTGCGTCCCGGGCTCTGGCACAGCGAGCGCGAAGTGCGGCGCATCGTACTGCACGAGATCGAAGGCCATGCGCGCCCGCGCGTGCTCGCACAGCGCGAAGCGCTGGCACTATTTCGGATCGGTGCCGCGCGCAGCAGCGACGACGAAGAAGGCCGCGCGCTCTTGATCGAGTGCCGTGCGCGCGTGCTCGAAGGCGCACGCCGGCGTGAGCTCGCGCGCCGGCACTTGGCCGGCGAGCGCGTGCGCGCCGGGGCTTCGTTCGTCGGCACGGTGAGCGAACTGATCGGCCGCGGGCAAGATATCGAGAGCAGCGTCGAGGCGGCGTGTCGCGCATTTCGTGGCGGTGGGCTCGGCCGTGAATTCGTCTATTTGGTTGCGCTTTCGCGTGTCAAACGCGCGTTCGCGGCCGATCCGGAGCTCGAGCGCTGGTTCGAACGCGGCCGAGTGAGCGTCGCGGCCGCGCGCGTGTGTGCGGGGAACTTCGGCGACGAAGTGCTCCGCTGATCGACGCGCGCCGGGCTACCAGAGCGCGCCACGCCGTCCGCGCTGAACCCAAAAAAAGATCGCTCAGCGCGTGACCTGCTGCTGGCACGTCGTCGAGCAGACACCGGTTCCGTTCTGCGAACCCTGATCGCAATCCTCCGGCGGCGATTGCAGGATGCCGTCGCCGCAGCGCGGGCCGAATTGGCAATCTTTGCCGCATTTACCGTAGGAGCCGTCGTTCACGCCGTCGTCGCATTGTTCGTTGCCGTTGGTGACGCCGTCGCCGCAGTGCGGCCCGAGCTTGCAGCCGGGCGCGCACTTGCCGTAGCCGCCTTGGTTCACGCCGTCGTCGCACTCTTCGCCAGCCTCGACGACTTGATCGCCGCAGCGCGGACCGAGCGTGCAATTGGCGGTG
>DASYCL010000079.1:0-16552 GCA_036500245.1 Polyangiaceae bacterium
GCGCAGTTGCCGTTCAGAGCGGCAGATCGGACGGCCGCGGGCGCGTTGTTCCGCACTGCCTGAGTGCATTGAGTCTTCTTCGGAGCATCACTGCATCGCGAGAAATTCGCCGCGGCACCGGAAATATTGCCGCTCCGCGCGTCTTCGATGCAAGCCTCGCAGGCTTGGGCTGGGTTCACGGGCGGCGGGGCCGGTTTGCTCGTGGGGTTGGTCGCGGGCTTCGGTTCGATCGGCGCGACGCGCTCGGGCGGCGAAGTCGCGCCGGCTTTGCCGGACTCGGTCGGGGTTGGCGCCGCGATCGGTTCGATGTTCGCAACCGAGCCGGTGCCGATGGCGCCGCTGCCCGTTCCAGCAGAGCCCGTATCGAGCGGGATCGGCGCGACGTCATCTTTCTTCGAGCCGAGCGAGCGCGCGGCCAAGACAGCGATCGAGATCAGCAAGATTCCGCCAACCACGCCGAGCCCAATCACGAGCCCTTTGCCACTGCCCTCTTTGCGACCGCCGCCCATGGGCGCGGGCGGCACTGCCGCGACAGGTTGGATCACGGGAGCCGCCATCGGCGGCGACATCATCGGCGCGCCAGCTCCGCCCATGAAATTCGGAACCTGCGGCATCGCCGCCGTTCCGCTCGATCCACCCGGATTGCTGTCGTGGTGCGATTCGACGGTCATGCGACCGCCATCCGAGAGCTCGCTGAAGAACTCGCGTGCCGTCGGTTGGCGATCTTCTTTGTTTTTGGAGAGCGCGCGCAGGATCGCTCGGCGCATCGCCTCGGGGATATTCTTCGCGGGCGCGGAAACCTCGAATGGAATCGGCTGCACGCTCATGTGCTGTGTGGCCCATTGCCACGGCGTATCCGCGTCGAACGGCAAGCGCCCGGCCAGCATCTCGTAAGACATCACGCCGAGCGAATAGATGTCGCTGCGCGAATCGAGGGCTTTGCCCGTGAATTGCTCGGGGCTCATGTATGGCGGAGTACCGAGCACCATGCCCTGCTGAGTGAGCTTTTGTTCCTTCTGTGCGTCCGCCGACTCGGTGCGCGCGGCGATGCCGAAATCGAGCACCTTCACGAAGTCGGTTTCGCCCGCTCGGTCGGTGAGCACGATGTTCTCGGGCTTCAAATCGCGGTGGATGATGCCCTGCATGTGCGCTTCGTCGAGCGCGCCGCAAACCTGGCGCATGATCTTGATCACGCGCTCGGGCGGCAATGCGCCGTGCTGGATCATGTCCGCGAGCGAGTGACCCGCGACGAACTCCATCGCAATGTAGAGAGTGCCGTCGGCGGTCGAGCCGAAGTCGTAAAACTTGATCGTGTTCGGGTGCTCGAGCTGCGCGACGGTGCCACATTCGCGGTGAAAACGCGCGAGCACCGAAGGATCCTTCGACAAGTGCGCGTGCAAGGTCTTGATCGCGACTTTGCGCACGGTCGAGCCCATTTGCTGCTCGCCGACATACACGATGCCCATGCCGCCTTCGCCGAGCACGCCGGTCACGCGATAGCGTCCACCGATCAGCTGGCCGATCATCGGATCGGCGGAGTTCGGGCTGACCGTGGGCATCAGCGCCCCACAGTTGGCGCAGAAGCGGGCGCCGTCGATGTTCTCGTGCTGACAAGCTTCACACTTCATCGGAATGACAGGGCTATCCGAAGTCGAGCGCGAATGCCAGCCTGCGCGGCCTGCCGGGCCTCGCGCGAGACGACTGCTAGGGCTTCGACGCGCTCGCCGGCACTGCGTTGGCAAGCGGCGGTGCGGCTCCCGAGTCACTCGGCTCTTGGTCCGGAGGCCAGGGAAATTCCTTCGTTTTCCCCGTCGCGCGGTCGACCAAGACGAGCCGCGTGGCGCGCGGGCTCGCGGGCACGGTGACGCTGATACGCGCGATCGCGTGTGGACCCAGGCTAGGCGCGTCGTGCAGGGGCCGGCGCGTGACGCCCGGCACTTCCTCGGCGGCGATCAGCGGAAAATCGAAGCGCACGCGATCGATGAGCTCGTGCCCAATCCAGAGCTCGAGCGCGAAGCGCCCCATTCGTCGTGCTGTGCTCACGGGCTTCGGCAGCGTGCGCTTTTCGACGCGCTCGACGCTCACCTCGCCGGCTTGATAGAGAAGCGCGTATTGCCATTGCTCGCGCAGCGACAGCGGCTCTGGATCCGGCGCTGAGCCGACGAGCGGCGGCGCCGCGGGCTCGACTGCCGGCGATGCCGCCGGCGAAGTTCCGGCGTCTTGAGGCAAATTTTGGCCTTCGCCCGTGCCCTCCGCAATGTGATGCGGCACCACGTAGGCCATGTGCCCGGGATCGACGGTCGCATAGTGGCCGCTCGTGCACGCGGCAAAGCTCACGCAAACCGCAACCGTAGAGGTGATGCGCGAGCAGCGGGCCGTCTTCACGCCCGCGCTATACCACCGAACTCGCCGCCCGCAGCGGCGTCAGCGATTTTCAAGCGCCCAGCACGAGCTGCGAAGCAACGCGAAATGCCGCGTCATCGCCGGACCAATCGCGCCATGCGTCGAACAATGACTGTGGGACGGGAGCCACGATCCGACGCGGTTCGTCGAGCGGCAGCTCGATCCAAGCCGCATGCAGCGCGATGCGCGCGAACCCGCGGACGCTGCCCGTCGTCGAAATGAGCCGCGCTGTGCCGCCGTAAGCACGATCACCGAGCAACGGCAAGCCGTGCGCCGAAGCGTGCACGCGAAGCTGGTGAGTGCGTCCAGTTTTTGGCGCGAGCGCGAACAAGTGCAATTGTTTTGGGTTCGCGCGCTCGAAGCACGGTGTGCTCGCGACCCACGCGAAGTTGGTCTGCGCCGTTTCGGGATTGCGCCCGCCGATACGGCGCAAATTCCCCGACCCACGCCCGATGCTCTCGCTCCAGGTTCCGCGCTGCATCGCGAGCTCGCCACTCGCGATTGCCAGGTAGCGGCGTCGAAATCGGCCGAGCGCGCGCCACTCGTTCACCATGCGTCGCGCGTCGCTCGTGAGTCCGAGCGTGACGACGCCGCTGACGCCCGTGTCGAGCCGTGACAGCGCGTGCACTCGCTCGAGCGCAACGCCGAGCTGTGCCGCGATGCGGTGCACCAGCGTGTCCGCGTGCCGCGCGTCCGGCTCGGTCTGCAAACCCGCGGGCTTGTCGACGAAGACGAGCCCGCGGTATTCGCCGAGCACTTCGAGCGCGCCCACTCGGCTCGGCTCAGTCGAGCTCATCTCGGAACGAACTTCACCGTTCAGCGCAAGTCGGTCGCGGGCGACGCGCCGGTCGTGCGCTGCACGAGCTCGATCAACACGGGATCGGTCGCGAGCTGTTCGCGCAATGACTGCTTCACGAAATCGAGCTGGTCGGGGCTGAGCTTGCCGACGAGGTGATTCGTCGCCTCATTGACTCGCCCGTCCAAGTATTGGTCGAGTGACAGCTCGCCGCGCTGCAAGCTCGACAGCGCGGTGCTGATGCGTTCACTCGGCGAAGCCGGCGCGCTGCGATCGACCGCGAACGGTTCGGCGCCGCGCGGCGCTTCGCCGCCCTGCACATTGCCGACGCTTCCGATCGAAGCGCCCGGGGGTTTGCCGATGCCGTCGATTCCCATAGGCGATCCTCCAGATCTCTATCATACCTCGGGGCAGCACCGCGTGACGCTAGCGGATGTTGCCGATCGCGTTCTTCATCGTGTCGTGACGCGCTTTGAGCACGTTCGAAACCGCGGAATAACTGCGGCTTTCTTGGCTCATTTGTTCCTGCAGCTGCAGGTAGTACATGTTCTGATCAGCGTCTTGGCTCATCATTTGTTCCATCGCCGGATCGCCGGTGGGGCTGCCCGAGATCCCGCTCGTGCCGGCGCCGATTGACGGCGCGGCGGTTCCGGTCGAACCGATGGCGCTCGCGGCAGGAGCCGTCGCGACTCCGCCGACGCCGACGCCGACGCCCGGCCGCATTGCCGCGGCCAGGATCGAACCGCCGGGCAGATGGTTTATCGCTGCTTCCGCACCGTTGGCGATGGCGAGCGAGCTCGCATTCACCACTTGTTGAAATGGACGCGCCGGAGCGGGCGTAACACGCGCGGCCGTGGTCAGGGCAAGCACGTCGGGCGCGGGGCCGCCGACGCCAATTCGAGTGGTCATCGATTTTCTCCTTTTTTGATGGCTGGCCGCACTTGGCCTGCGTTCACTCGTCGGGCGCCGCCCTGCGCGGGTTGCTCGAAAAGAGGAGCCTGAAAAAATCCCTAGAAACGCCCGTCGAGGCCGACGCCGAAGCCGCTCGTGCCGACGGCACGCGGCGTGACGCGCACGCCGGTTTCGAGATCGGAGCGCACGAGTTCGTCCCGGCCACTGCCAAGACCGGCAAAGAAAAGCACCGCGCCGGTCGCTTGCACCACCGCGTCCGCCGACAAGATGGCGATGGTTTGGACTTCGCTGAATGCGTCCTTCACGCACTGATTGGCCTTGAGCGGATCGTTGTCGCAATGAAACGAGCGCGCGCCGATCGCTGCCCACGGGCCGATTACTGGGACCACCGTCCAGCCCGTCCCATCGTTGAAATGATCTCCGACGCCGACGGCGATCCCCGCGCCGTACGAGACGATCAGGGTCACCAAACCCCCAGCAATCAAACCGCTGGCCGCGCGATGTTCTACGCGATAGCCGGGCGGAACCGGTAGCCCGTCGCGATAGGGCAGGAGCGCGGGATAAAAGTTCAGGTTGGCGCTCGGCGCGGGTAACGCGGACGGCGCGGGCGCGCTCGGCAAAACCGGATAGCGACTGTCCGTGGTGGAATCAGTCGACGCGGCGGGCGCGGGCGCGGCCGGCTTTGGCGGGACGGCCGGAGCCGGCGCTGCGGGCGCTACCGGCATCGGCGCGGGCGGCGCGCTGCTCGACGGCGCGGGAAAACTCGCGGTCGACTGCGCGCGCGCGAGCGGTGACCACGAAACGACGAACGTCGCACACGCGCCCCAAACCCCGAACCGAGATCCAACCATCCAACCCAGAGCTAGCAGGAGCCAGCCCGCCGAGCCAGTCGAACCGCGCGAGCGTGCGAATGCGACGGGTTCAGATGCCGAACCAGTCGCTCGGCGCGACGGTGTCCGTGCCGACGCGGATCTCGAAATACAAGCGCGCCGCGCCGTCACTGTCACCGACCGTGCCGATGCGTACGCCGAACTGGACGTCGTCGCCGACTTTGACTTCGATTGTGCCGAGATTCGCGCTGACGGTGTAGTAACCGCCGCCGTGATCGAGGATCACGGTGCGGCCGTACGCGGCATAGGAATCGGCGAACGCGACACGACCGGCGTGCACCGCGCGCACCACCGAACCGCGCGGCGCGAACATCTCGAGACCCGGACCTTCCGAACCCGGTCGGCGCGCGCTTCGGATTTCGCTGCGGCCGGTGAGCGGAAACGGTAAACGTCCCTTCAAGGCAGCAAAGCCGTCGCTCGCCGCGGAATCGCTCGGGCCGACGCCCGCGCCGTAAACGGCCGTGTGCGCCGAACCGACGCTGCTCGAAAACGCGCGCGCGAACGCGTCCGCGCGATCTTGTTCCGACAACAGCGCGCTTTGCGCCGTGGCCATCGCCTGCACTTCGGTTTCGAGCGAGGAGCGGCGCGCTTCGAGCTCAGTGAGCTCACGCGCGAGCGTGATGCGACGCTTGCTGAGCTCGCGCTCGAGCGCTTCATCGCGGCCGATCGCGCTGCGCAGTCGCTCGAGCCGCACCGCGTGTTCGACGAACGAGTCGAAGCCGCCGCCGACCGGCAAAAGTCCGGCCTTGGCCAAGCGCACATAGACGCGCCCGCGCGTGATGATCCGCGCATGCGCCTCGTCCGCGTCTTTGCTCACGCGCTCGAGCTCGGCCTTGTCGGCTTGGGTTTGGCGGCTGAGTTCGTTCAAGTGGCGTTCTGCGTTACCGCCGAGATCGCGCTGTGCGGGATTTTGGGTTTGGGTTGCCTTGGGCGCGATTTCCGGCTCATCCGTCGGCGCGAATGCGCTCGCGCTCGCCGCGACGAGTAGCGATCCGAGAAACGACACAACGCGCACTTTCATACGCTGAGCAACCTGCGCACGCTGAGCAGCGCAGCGAGCGCGCCGAGCACTCCACCCGAAAGCACCAAGCCCGCGGCAACCGACCACGGCAAAAACGACGGCGTCATCCCGACCAACGTCGAGAGCGTCGAGTCGAAGTGGCTTTGGACGATCGCGAACAGACTGCCGAGCAGCAAGAGCGCGAAGAGCGCGCCGAGCGCGCCTTGCACGGCGCCCTCCACGATATACGGCCGGCGCACGTAGTCATCCGTCGCGCCGACGAGTTTCAGCACTTCGACTTCGATGCGGCGACGCTGCAACGCGAGGCGAATCGTCGAAGACACGACGCTGATCACCGCGGCGAGCACGACCAGCGCGAGTAAACCAGAAGCCGTCACGCCGCCGGCCAAGAGCGCCGCCAAGCGATCGCTCCATGCGGCATACGTTTCGACGCGCTCGACCGCGGGCAACGCGCCGAGCTGCGAGGCGAGTTGCTCCAAGCGATTGCCCGCGACTTCGCTTTCGACGTGCACTTCGAGCGACGCGGGAAAGGCTTCGACGGGCAACGAATCGATCACGGCATCGTCGTTTTGGCCGGTGAGATCGTGGCGCGCGTCTTCGCTCGAGACGTATTTGACGTCGGTCACGCCGGCGCTGCCGCGCAGCGCGCGTTCGATTGTCGCGATTTGTTCGCGCTCGGCGCCCTTTTTCAAATACACCGAAGCGCGCCCGGTGCTGGCCCAGCGATCGCGGACGTGGCTCACGTTGACCACGACGAGCAACGCCGAGGCCAAGCAAACGAACGCGACCGCCACGGAGAACACGCTGAGCGAGTGCATCCGCCAATCGTTTTTGGTGCCGCGCCAAGCTCGTTCGATAGGGGTCATGGCTTCCTCGCGAAAAATCCGATCACGCGACGCGCAGGCCGGCAAGCTCGGCGGCTTCGTCGAGGCCGTGCGGCACGTCGGTGGCTTTGCCTTCGTCGAGCACGACCACGCGGCGCGGGCGCACGTCGAGTAGCGAGCGATCGTGCGTCGCGAAGAGGACAGTCACGCCGGTTTCGTTGATGTCTTCGAGCAAACCCAAAATATCGACCGCGAGCTGCGGGTCGAGGTTGCCCGTCGGTTCGTCTGCCAAGAGCAGCGCCGGTTCACCGACGATCGCACGCGCGATCGCCACGCGCTGTTGCTCGCCGCCCGAGAGTACGCCCGCCGAATCCGAACCGCGCCCCGCCAAGCCCACGCGCTCGAGCACTTCGCCGACGCGATTTTTGATCACGCGCTGAGGCAAGCCGAGCACTTCGAGCGGCAGCGCGACGTTGTCGAGCACGCTCCAGTTTTTTACGAGCTTGAAATCCTGAAATACGATCCCGATGTTGCGGCGCAAGAACGGGATCGAGCCGTCGGTGAGGCGCCCGATTTCGCGGCCCAAAAACAGAATCCGCCCGGCATCGACGTTCTCGGCGGCGTAGAGCAAACGCAAAAGCGTGCTCTTGCCGGCGCCCGAAGGGCCGGTAATGAACACGAATTCGCCGCGCGCAATTTCGAGCTGGAGCCCGCGCAGCACGGGCGAATCGGCGCGATAGGCCTTGTGCACGCCTTCGAACACGAGCACTGGACGGTGCGAGGCGACGGGATCGAAGCGGTTGCCCTCGCGCAACGCCGAGCCGAAGGCGCGACTTTTTCCGCCGACTTCCATCGGCACGTGGTTAACAGGGAGCTTGGTCCTGGACCAACTTTTCGGCAGAGTGCCGAGACCTTGAAGATCGGCTACTTCGGGCTGCCGCTCGGCGCTTACTTATTGATTCGCGACGGCCACGAGCTCGACCCGTGCGTGCTTTCGCCCATCGAGGCGCCCGGGCGGCGCCGGGTGAAAACGCAGATCGCCGCGGAGCGCCTAGTCAATGCGCGCGGCGCGTCGGCCCAGGCAACCCACCAAAAAATAAAAAACGCCCTCGACCGCGCTCGGCCGGAGCTGCTCGTGAGCTGGTTTTGGACGCGGCTTCTGCCCGCCGAATGGCTCGAAGCGGCGCGCTTCGGCGGCGTCGGCGTGCATCCGTCGCTTTTGCCGCGGCACCGCGGACCGAATCCTTATTTTTGGACAATCGACTCGGGCGATCGCGATGCCGGCGTGACGCTGCACGCGCTGGCGCCCGAGTACGACACAGGCGCCATCTTGCTACAGCGAGCGATCCCGGTGGGCGAGCGCAACGCGTGGCAACTGGCGCGCGCGCTCGATCGGCCGTCGCTCGCGTTGCTTCGTGAAGGGACCCGAGGCTTCGCCGACGGCACGCCGACCGCGGCAACAACTCAACGCGAAGCCGACGCGACCTGGGCTCCTGAACCGACCGGCCGGGAGCTCGGCGTCGAATGGACTTGGACGACTGAGCGCGTTTTACGGCGAATTCGAGCTCTGTCGCCTGTGCCGGGGCTCGCGATCGAAGTCCGAGGCGTGCGCTGCTTCATCACGCGTGCACGCGCGGCCGTCCGTTTCGTCACTGCGCTCGAACCCGGCGAAGCAGCAGTGATCGGCGAGTCGGAAACACTCGTCATCCGAACAGCAGACGGCGCCATCGCGGTGGAGCGCGCAGTGCTCGGCTCGGCGGACGAAAGCGACGACGATGCCACGCTCGAACTGAGCGAGCACGCGCTCGCGCGGGCGATAGAGCTCGCTGCTCGGGGTCCTTAATATCGAAGTATCGAGCACTTGGAATCGCGACCTCGGATGATAGACTCGCCTACTCTTGGAGGAGTTTGGATGTCTGACCCGGTGAGCGCGGCGCGTGCCGCACGTGAGAATCTTGCTCGCGGCCTGAATGCTTTGCAGAGCCCTGGTGTTCCGCCGCAGCTCATGTCCGTCGCGGAGCCCGTCGCGCACGCGATGAGCGCCCTACACCGGATCGAAGCGAGTCACGGAGCCGCAGTCGGCGAAGCGGGCCCCGCGGCGCTCAACGCCGCGCGCCAAGCGCTCGCCACCCTGCAAGTGAGCGCGGGCCAGCATGCCGCCGTCGATCACGCGCTCGAAGCGATCGCCGGATCGCTGAGCTTGATTCACAGTCTCGCGCAAGCCGCACCGGCGGTCTCGCCGTACGCGGGCACGATGGTCGCGCCGAGCGCGCAAGCCGCGCCGCCCCCCCCGCCGCAGATGTGGCAACCGCAACCCGGTCCCGCCTATCAGCAAGCTGCGCCGCCCGCCTATCAGCAAGCTGCACCCGCACCTGCGTATCAACAACCCGCGCCGGCATACGCCGCGCAAGCCGCGGCAGCTCCCGCGGGCGCCGCGGCGCCCGCTGCGCCACACGGCGCACTCCGCGTCGAAGCCGAGCTCGGCGCGCACAGCGGCACGAACTTCTACAAAGGCCTGAGCGGCAACGACGTGATCGACTCCGGCGGCATCTTCGTCGCCACTTACCAAATCCCGGAAATCGGTCGCCAGCTCTCGCTCAAAGTCTCGATGCCGGGCGGCTACGAATTCGAAGCTCTCGGCGTCGTGCGCTGGACGCGCGAAGCGCCGAACTCAGGCTCGGATTCATCGCCGGGCTTCGGCGCGCAGTTCACGCAAATCACCCCCGAAGGCCGCCAGCTCGTGTATCGCTACGTTCGCAATCGCGAACCGCTCTTCCACGACGACCTGTGACGCCGTGACGGCCCGCTCGTGCTCGAGCTCGAGAGCGGTGCCATGCTGACGCGCGGGGCAGAGCGCGAGCGGGGACAGAGCACGGCTTCATGAGCGAACACTTGCCGCGCAAAAAAAATAAACGAGCGCGGCTCGCCTTCGCCATGGTTTTGGGTTCAGCGCTGACGACGCTGCCTGCACAGGTAGCCCGCGCCGGCGACCCCTACTTGCGCTGGTACACCGTGAAAACGCCGCATTTTCGCGTGCACTATCACGGCGGGCTCGAGGACATCGCGCAGCGCACCGCCAGCAGCGCCGAAGCCGTCTACGCGCGACTCGCGCCCGTCCTCGCGTGGCAACCCAAAGAGGTGACCCAATTCGTCATCACCGACGACACCGACGGCGCCAACGGCTCGGCGGCGACGCTGCCGTACAACACCGTGCGTCTCTTCGCGACCGCGCCCGACGACATGTCGCCGCTCGGCGACTACGACAATTGGATCAACGAGCTCGTCACGCACGAGTACACGCACATCCTGCAAATCGACAACACCTCGGGCTTGCCCGCGATCGGCAACGCGATCCTCGGCAAAACATTTTCCCCGAACCAAGCTCAGCCGCGCTGGATCCTCGAAGGACTCGCCGTGGTGATGGAGTCCGAGCACACCTCGGGCGGTCGCCTGCGCTCCACTCAATTCGACATGTATTTGCGTGCGGACGTGCTCGAGCACCGGCTCGCGCGGCTCGATCAAATCAGCAATCCGGCGCGCCGCTGGCCGAGCGGCAATCTTTGGTACTTGTACGGCGCCAAATTCATTGGCTTCATCGTCGACACGTACGGCCCGGACACGTACGGCGCGGTCGCCGCCGACTACGGCGCGACGATCATCCCGTGGGGCATCAATCGCTCGATTCGTCGCGTCACCGGCCGCACTTACGAAGAGCTCTATCAAGGTTGGCAAGCGGCGCTCGATCGCCGCTACGGCGCGCAAGCCGCGGCAGTGCGCGCGCGTGGTTTGCGCGAAGGCCGTCAAATCACGCATCGCGGCTACAACGCGGCGACACCGCGGTTCATCCCGGATTGCGACGGCACGAATTCGCGACGCATCGCCTACGAGCGCGACGACGGCGACACCACTGCAGGCATCTACGCCATTTCGCTCGACGCCAAAGATCCGGACGAAAGTGCGGAGCTCGTCGCGCGCAGCGGCGGCAGCCACCTCAGCTTCGACCGCGACTGCTCGCTCTACTTCGACAACCCAGCGCCGTCCCGGCGCCTGTACTTCTTCGACGACCTATTTCGCCAGCCCGCGCACACTCGCTCGCCGCAAGGCATCGAGGGCAATCGCCAGCGTTTGACCGTCGGTGAGCGCGCGGCCGAGCCTGACGTGAGCCCAGATGGCCACGCTTTGACCTTCGTCACGAATCGCGCGGGCACGAGCACGCTGCGCATCGCGCGCCTCGACGGCGAGCATCACATCGAAGACGAACGCCGGCTCGTGCCGAGCGCACAATACGAAGAAGCCTATACCCCGCGTTTTTCGCCGGACGGACGCAGTATCGCGTACAGCGCGTGGACGCGCGGGGGCTACCGCGACATTCGCATCGTCGACGTGAGCAGCGGCTCCTTCTACGAGCTGATGCACGATCGCGCGATCGATCAGCAACCCACGTGGTCGCCCGATGGCAAGACGCTCTACTTCGTCTCCGATCGCACCGGCATCGCCAACGTCTACGCGTACGACCTCGGAACGCGCGTGCTGGCGCAAGTCACCAACGTATTGACCGGCGCGTACATGCCCGCGATTTCGCCGGACGGCAAAACCATGGTCTACGTCGGCTATCGCTCGGGCGGCTTCGACTTGTTCGAGCTGCCGCTCGATCCAGCGCAATTTCTGCCGGCGCCCTCAGTGTCCGACGATCGCATTCCCGCCGTCGAGCCCGAGGTGAGCCACGCTTGGCCCGTCGAACCCTACGATGCACTGCCCACGTTGCGACCGCACGCGTGGAGCGCCGCGTACGGCGAAAGCACCTTCGGCAACGCGCTCACGATTTCGACCACGGGCGCGGACGTGGTCGGGATTCACGCGTTCGATGCCTCGATCACGATCCCGACCACACAAGACGGTGAGCTCCAAGCTTCGGCGGACTACTCGTACAATCGCCTGCCGTTTAGCTTTCGCAGCAGCGTCTTTCGCGCGGCTGCGCCGCGCCAAGGTTACCGCTATGGCAATCGAATCCCCGTCAACACCGAACGACTCACCGGTGCCAGTACCGGCATCTCTTGGTTCGTGCCCGGCGAATTCGACGGCCAGAGCGTCGCGCTCAGCTACACCATCGCCGACTACACGCGTAATCTTCCAGTCGGCGCGCTCGCCGATCCCTATTCACTCGTCACGATCGATCCTCAGCGCGGTTACATCGGCGATTTGCGGCTCGGCTACAGCTACAGCAACGCGCAGGGCACGGTCTACGGAATCAGCGCGGAAAAAGGCTTTTCGCTCGGACTCGGTTTGGACGAAGCCGCTACTGCGCTTGGCAGCGAGAGCACGCTTACCGCAATCGGCGGCACACTCACCGCGTATCAACTCTTGCCTTGGGGCCAGCACCACGTGCTCGCGCTCGCGCTTTCGGGCGGCACATCGCTCGGCACTTACGCCAAGCGTGGCCTCTACGCCACGGGCGGCTTCGTCGATCAATCGCTCTATGACGCGTACACGAGCGTGCTGCGGCAAAGCGCATTCGTGCTGCGCGGATATCAGCCGCAACAATTCATCGGCACGACGTTCAACCTACTCAACGTCGAATATCGCTTTCCGTTGCTCTACGCGGATCGCGGCATCAGCACACTACCGATCTTCCTGCGCACGCTGAGCGGAACGCTCTTCTTCGACTGTGGCGGCGCTTACAATCAGCTGGACCCCAACCACCCGTTCCAAGTCCTTCATCCGAGCGTCGGCGCTGAGCTCTGGGTCGACGCGGTCACCGGCTACTTCATGGAAAGCAATCTGCGACTCGGCATCGCGCGCGGCCTCGACGACCAAGCGCAAGGCTTTCAGAGCTACGCGGTGCTCGTGTCCGGCTTTTGAGCGGCTTTCTTGCCCGAAATGCGAGCGAGCTGTTAGGCACGCCGCATGGCAAAACGTGCGTTCGCGTTCCTCGGCGCTCCGCTCCTGTGCGCGTTCGCGCTCACCGCGTGCCCCATGCCGCCACCGGCCTCCGAGCGCGCCACCGACGCCGCGCGCGAGTCGAACGTCGCGGCGCGCTTCGGTCGCATCGACATCGCCGTCGATCGCACGACGCCGGAGTTCCGTTCCGAGTTCTTGCGCCACCGTGCAGGCTGGGGCGGCAATGTCCGCATCGTCGACGTCGAACTCGGCGGGCTCACCATGCCCGACTCCGACCACGCGATCTTCGAAGTCGACTATGCCTGGATGCGCGTCGACGAAGACACGCTGCGCAGCACGCGCGTGACCCAGCGCTGGACCTCGAGCAAGGGCAACTGGGTCGAGGAAAGCGAAAAGCGGGCGACGGGCGACATCGGTCTCTTCGGAGAACCGGTCGAGGTGCTGCGCCCGCCGCAACGCAACGCTCAATTCGCTACCAAAGTGATCCGCGAAGATTGAAGCTTGGGGGTTCAGCGCTGACGCCGCGGCGCGCGCTGGTAGCCCTCAGCCTTTCGATTTCTTGGTCGGCTTCGTGGTCTTGCGCGCGGCACGCGCGGCTTCCGCGCGGCGAGCCAAGCGCTCCTTCTTCTTCTGTTGGCCCTTGCGGCGCGTCATCTTTTGCGAACTGCGGCTGTCGAATCGTCCCATCGTGGATTTCCGTGTGTCCTCTGAATGCTAACGCACGCTCGTCACCGAAACGCCGACGCCGAGCCGCACCCCGCATACTTCGCTTTTCTGATTGGGGAAAGTCCATCGCGTCCACGCGGTCGTCGCGGAGCGCGCATTGTCGTCACAACGCCGACGATTCGCGGCGAATTCAGCCGCTCGATGCGTCTTCGAGCGCGCGCTCGCGATCGCGCACTTCGAGGCGATAGCGGCTATTGACGGTCTCGATGTAGAAAACGTCTTTCGCCGCCAGCCGCAATACGCGCTTGACGGGCGTCGTGACGTATTCGTGCATGCCGTCCGAAAACTCGATCACGACGACGGAGCCTTTCCGTGGGGCACGGACCAAACGACCGGCTACCGCACGCGAGCCACGACCAAGCTTCCGCAGCACGACTTGCACGGTGTTTACTCTAGCAATCTCCGGATGGGCGTCCACCAAGGTTTCTCTCCAGTCCCGAGTTTTTGGGTCGGTATCCACAGCGTTGAGTTTCGGCTGAGCTTGAATTTTGGGTGTCGGCGCGTGTGGGCCCGTGTCTCTAAGCCGCAACGATGCAGCGTTTGACGAACGAGCTCGGGCGATCACGCAAAATCGGGATGCTCATCAGAAGCTGACGGCGGCAGATATACGCAGATAAGGGCCGGCGAGGGAGAGCGAGCCCAAGTCGATCGCAGCAGTGCGCTCGGGTGCGCCGGAATTCGCGTCGGGCTTGAGTTGCAGGTGCGTCGAGCCGAGATAACCGTAGCCACCCTCGGCGATGACCCACAGCCGAGGTTGGATCGATTCACCGCTGCGCCTGCCGAAGAACTCGTAGCCGGCGCCCACCGCGCCGTCCACGCCGTACGACCAATGCCGCGCGTAACGCGTCGCCTGCGCGACGTCATCGTTGAGCGAAGTGACGGTGTAGGCGAACGCGGGCAGCGCGTGCACGAACGCATAGAGCTCGGGAATCACGTGATAGCGAAGCTCGGGTCCGATCGTGAGCCGCTGCGTCGTCAACTCCGTCGATTCACCGCGCGCGAGTCCGCTGTGCCCGCCGTAGTCCCAAAACCCAACTGCCGCGAGTGAGAGATTGTCGAAGCGCAGCGCCGTCGCGCCGACGCCCAAGCTCAGTTGCACCAACTCATCCGAGCTCGCGAACGGATCGTAGCCAGCGCTACCGACCTTCGACACGCGCGCGCCGAGTGACGCTTCGATGTGTGGCTGGTGCGAGCCGAGCGGCTCGGCGAATCCGAGCGTGGAAACCAGAGAAAAGCCGGTCAACGCGAGTGAAAAGCAAGCGAGCCGCATCACTTAGATCCCTCCGAATTCGAAGCCGCTGAAGAACCGTGCCGTCGCAGTCGACGGATTGCTCACGTCCACCACCGTCGCACCGACCCCCCCTTGATAGCCCTCGCCGAAATGCAATGCGACCGCGTTGCGCGCTCCGTTCGCGGCATTGATCTCGAATACGCTATTGATGTTGCGTTCGGCGATCAGCGAAATCGGGTGGAGTGTCGCAAAATCGACGGTGGCAAATCCTGGCGACCCGGCTTGATAAGCCCAGACTCGTTCACCGTCCGGCGACACGTTGAGCGTGAGCCCCGTCGTCGTCTTCATCGGAGCGGTTTGCCGCGTCGTCAAATCGAGCACGAAAAAATCCTTGCTCGGCGTCTCCAGGATCTTGCGATCGTGAAACTCGTCGCCCGGCACATCGATCACGTCCTGAACGCCCACGCCGATGTCCGACGCTTCGATGCTTCGATAGAGCGCACCGGGCGCACCACCCAAAGTAAAGTAAGCAATCTGCGTCGTGTTCGAGCCGTAGAGCAGGGCGATGTCCGTACCGCTGGTGCCCGCTTGTGGATCGAGCTCGGCGGTGATGCGGCGAATGCTCGTGAACGCCGCGGGCATCGTCGCAGTCGCACTGATCGCGGTCACCGGATCGACGAGCACCGCGTTCGTGCCGACCAGCGCGACCAAGCGCAAGCCCAGCGACGTGCGCACGAAGTCGATCGTCGACGCGAACCCGCCGACATCGACCAAGTTGGTCACGACCGAGAACGCCGGCTCATCTTGCATCGACGCGGTGAGCTGGAGCAAAAACACGCTCGAGCTTCCCGCCACACGCACGCCGATGAACACGCCGGCTTGGTCGTCTTGGCTATAGACGACTTGGGCCGAGCTCCCGTCGCTGCCGTTGTCCGCGGGCGGCAACGGCACGGTGACTTCGGCGCCGGTCGGCTTCGTGAGGTCGACCAGGGCGATGTCTTTGTCGCGCTCGACGATGAGCAATCGCCGCGCGTCAATGCCGGGAATCGTGAGCGTCTCGGTGAAGGTGAGCCGATCCGGGCTCTGGCCGAAGCTACGTAGCGTCTTGGGCGCGACCGCGGTCGGATCCGAGACTGGCTTGTCCAAGTCAACGAACAAGAGCTCGTTCTCGTTCACGACCAAACCCGAGCCACCGTAGACGACGGCCCATCGGTTATCAGGGTCGAGCGCCAGTTGATCGAGTGCTTCGTTCAGCGTGTACGTCTGTTTGACGCTCGGGTCGATACCGCCGTCGATGACCATCAGCTTCGGTGGCTCGTCGCCGGGGTTTCTTTGCGGCTGCACGCCGCGCGAGAGCAAAAATAAACTCTGGCGGTCGGCCGACACTTGCGCGTTCGCCAGATCGCGACCGACATCGAACGACTCAACGCTCAAGTTCAACGCCGACGGCGAGCGCAGCATCGTCACTCGACCGAGCGATTGATCGACGACCGCAACTGAACCCGTGAGCCCGTAGGTTGCGGAAACACCACTGCTGCCGTCCTCCGGCACAAAGGTCTTGTCCCACGTGCTTGGCCGTCCACCACAGCCGAGCAGCAGCGTTCCGCACATCAGCCACGCGAAGCTCTTCATCTTCGTCCTCTCGACTCCATCATCGATTCACGGGAGCAAACTCAATCGAGTCACTGCACGACACCCGCGGCGATCTCGAAACCGGTGAGCGTTTGCGTCACGCCGGTATCGAGACTCACGAACGTAATGCGCCCTTCTGGATGCTGCTGCGCCACGAAGCCGACTTTGACGTCTGGGACGATGCCGGTCGCGCCGGGCAGCGGCGCGCTCGCGAGCGGA